>JAFEBB010000022.1 GCA_018266075.1 Deltaproteobacteria bacterium
CGGCGGCGACGGCAACGTGTACAGCTACTTCGTCTCCGACGACTCCTGGACCGAGGCCGGCGTGACCTGGAACAACCAGCCCACCGCCAACACCGCCAGCGCCCTCGGCTCCTGGTGGCTCTGGGACGACGGCACGGTCCACGACATGGTGGGCACGTACACCGCGGCCGCCCTCGCCAGCCAGGTGCAGACCGAGCTGGATGGCGACAAGAGCCTCAGCCTGATGCTCGCGTCGTCGGGCTACACCACCACCTACTACACGCGCGAGACCAGCGACGACGCCAAGAAGGCCACGCTGACCGTGACGTACTACTAAGCGGTACGCAGCTGCGATGAACGGGTGCGCCGGCCTCCTTCGGGGAGCCGGCGCACTTGTTTTTCGAGCCCAGCTCTCGGAATGGCGAGACCGCCTCCAGGCAACGCGAGAGCCTGATGCTCGCGAAGCGGTACACGCTGCACCAGGGGCCCGCGCCGCGGCGAGGACGTCGGCTCGCTTGATCGCCTGAGCTACTTCGCGGCCTGCGCCAGCGGCTTCCCCGACGCATGCTCGAGGACGGTCTTGAGCGTCCCCTTGAGCACGGGGAGTTGAGCCTCGAGCGACTCCGGGGTCGAGCCCGTCATCTCGATCACCATCTGCAGGCCGTTCACGTCCACGACGTACCCCTGGGTGAACGACGCGGAGCCCGCCACGGTGTGGCTCTCCTTGAACATCGACACCCGGAACGGGGTCGAGGTGCGGACGCGGAAGGGGCCCTCCGGCTTCACGTCGTCGTCGCCGCCAGGCGCGGGGACCAGCTTGGCGACGAGGTCGTCGTGGTTCATGAGCACGGGCCCGATCGCGGTGAGGCGGCAGTCTTCGTCCCCGGACGGCTCCGGGCAGCGGAAGAAGTTGAAGACGCGACCCGGCACAGCGACCTTCTTCCAGCCGCCCGACTCTTCAAGCTGGAAGTCGAAGTCCGCCGGGACCTGCACCGTGCCCGCGGGCACCGGCGGGGTGTGGAGCTGGATGGCGAGCAGCGTGTCGTAGACCTTGGGCCAGTATGGGCGGTGCCCGGCTACTTCTACGCACGGAACACGGACGCCCTCAAGGCCTAGCCGTCCTGCACGATGACCACCGTCTCATAGAGGCCCACCTGCTCGCCGTTGCGGGGCACGACCTTGTAGCGAGCGAGGGTGCGGCCATGCCCGCGATCCAAGCTCCTCACCGGATCGATATGGCCACCCACGGAGAGGGCAACCGCGCGCGCGTAGGCGTCCCCGCAGACATCGCCGTCGAACGGGCAAGGCCGAGGCGCCATGAGCTCGACCACGGCGTCCGGGGCGCTGGAGGCGCTGCGATACTCATAACGGATGTGGCCATCGACGGCGTGTGCACGCACCGCAGGCGCGGGCAGGCTGAAGTCGACGACAGGGACGTCGGCGGTGGGAGCGGCGGACAGCAGGGCGACCAGCAACGCGAATCCTGGGGCCGATTCGCCTGGCCCGTTTGCTGCTCTGGAGGCGTGCATC
The DNA here is from genome assembly GCA_018266075.1 of Deltaproteobacteria bacterium. Lineage (GTDB taxonomy): Bacteria > Myxococcota > Myxococcia > Myxococcales > SZAS-1 > SZAS-1. The sequence goes on from JAFEBB010000022.1 coordinate 1,510, forward strand.
CCCCAAGGAGCACGCCATGTCCCCCGCCGCTTCGTTGTGCGTTCGAACGCGTGACCGCCGGGCGATCGCGGGTGACCGCCGAACGATCAGGGGAGAGGCTGGGCCTTCACGGGGTGTCCGCCGCGCGATCATCCTCTATGAGGAGCGCCTCGCGCTCTTCTCGCTCGCCCGATCGCCGCACGGACACCCTCTCTGCCTGTTCCGACCAACACGCGGGAATCACGCCTCTTTCGCCCTGGCCGGTCGCAACACCTGGCTCCATCCGGCTCGCCTCGCGAGCCCAACCCCGGAGCCCGCCATGTTCAAGTCCCTCGTCGTGGTCCTCGCCGTCGTGACCTTCAACCGCGCGGCGGTCGCGGAGAGCACGCGCATCACCTACCCCGACTCGTGGGCGGCGGAGGGCTTCCGCCGGGCCGACGGGCTCTACACGCGGATGGCGCCGCAGCACACGGTGGGTGAGCTGGTCCCGACGGTCACCGTGACCCCGCCGGAGAAGCTCCTCGGCGAGCGCGGGGAGTGGTTCACCCGGGCGATTCGCCGCATGGAGGCCGACACCATCGTCGACATGCAGGTGGTGGGCGAGACCGATGCGGACGGCAAGCACATCGCGATCGTGGACAGCGCGGTGCGCGCGGCCGACGGCTCGGAGCGGGTGGTGCGCTGGTTCATGGTCACCGACGACGACTGGGCCGCGGTGGTCTTCGTCTCCGCCGAGAGCGAGAAGGTGATGAACCCCTTCACGGACGACATCGTGGGGATCGTGAAGTCGGTGGAGTTCCACGCCTCGGCGCGTCCGGCGCCAGCCCACGCGCGGGTGCTGGAGCTGCCCACCGCGCCCGCGCCGACGCCGACGCCGACGCCGAGCTCGGCACCGGCACCGGTTCCCCAGGCGAAGCCCGGTTCCGGTGGCGTGTTCCGCTGGCCCTCGCTGCCCCAGGTGCCGGCCAACCGCGGCCCGGTGGCCCAGCCCTCGCGCACCCGTGGCCCGGTGGCCCAGCCCTCGCGCACCAACTCGCCCCCGCCTCCGCCCGCGGCCCACGCGCAGAACGGCAAGGTCGCTGAGAAGAACGCGCCGCCGCCTCCGGGCAAGAAGACCGACGGCAAGGGCAAGGCGAAGAGCCTGATGCTCGCGAAGCTCGGATTCTAGATTCCTTCACCGCGTGCCGCCCCATCCCCGACCCCTTCCCCGGTCTCACGCGGGGAAGGGAATTCTCATTGGGGGATGGTCTTCCCTGAAGACAACCCTTGAGCGCCTCGAACGCGAGAGGTACTAGAAAGTAGGAACTCAGGGAGAGAGATATGCACGTCCGAATTCTCGGTTTGGTCCTCGGCGCGGTGGCGCTCGTCGCCTGCAGCGGCTCCGGCTCGAGCTCGAGCAGCAGCAGCGGTGGCACCACCACCACGAACGGCAGCACCGCGAGCGCGAGCTCGGCGTCGGCCACGGCGAGCGGCTCCAGCGGGGCGAGCACCAGCGCCGGCAACGGCACCACCTCGGTCGGGAACGGCACCGGCTCCACCGGCAACGAGACCACGGGCGCGAGCTCGGCGTCGGCCACGGCGAGCGGCTCCACGGGCGCGAGCACCAACGCGGGCAACGGCTCCACGGGCGCGAGCACCAGCGCCTCCAGCGGCAGCGGCTCGAGCACCGCGTCGGACTCGACCAGCGGCAGCAGCGGCTCGAGCAGCAGCAGCTCGAGCGGCAGCAGCGGGGTGAGCAGCGGCAGCGGCTCGAGCACGGGCAGCGTGGGCGGAAGCGGCGGCTCGGGCGGCACCGTCGGCTCGGGCGGCACCAGTGGCGGCGGGATCGGCTCGGGCTGCTCGAGCGACGCGGACTGCACCGCGCCGGAGACCTGCCAGACCGGCCAGTGCGAGTGCCCGCCGGTGAGCGCCAGCCCGTCTGCGGGCGGCGGCTGCACCAACCTCGGCCAGCAGGGGAACTGCACCAACGGCAAGTACGCCGAGTGCGAGACGCAGGGCGCCTGCCCGGTCTGGGTCGAGGTCGTCTGCTTCTGACGAAGCTGTGCGGGACACCGACCTCCACTCGCCCATGAACCTGCGCCCCATCCTCCTCGCGGCCGCCGTGCTGTGCTCGGCGGGCACCGCGGCCGCCGAGCCGCCGCGCGTGACGGCCTCCACCCTGCCCAGCTGGTGGCCCGCGGCCCAGTTCGGAAAGTCCTCTGTGGTTACGGCAGAGGACTACGGCGAGGCGCAGTTCAACACCACGGCCGACGCCACCTCAGGTGGAGATCGGCGGCCACACCGATAATGTCGGAACCCACGACTACAACCTGAAGCTCTCCGACGCGCGCGCGGCCGCGGTGAAGGATTGGCTCACCGCGCACGGCATCGCCGCCGGCCGCCTCACCAGCCACGGCTATGGCGATACGCAGCCGATCGTGCCGAACGACAGCGAGCTCAACCGCGCGAAGAACCGGCGGGTGGAGCTGAAGAAGCCGAACTGCAAGTAGGCGCGCCGATATCATCGCCGGCGCGTGTCGATTCCCGGTTGGCGCGCGTCGGGCCGGTTAGATTGCCGGCGTGATCCCCGCCGTCTCCCTGAAGCAGCTCACCAAGCGCTACCGCACGCTCACCGCCCTCGACGGGCTCGACCTGGAGATCGCCCAGGGCGAGATCTTCGCGTTGCTGGGCCCCAACGGCGCCGGGAAGACCACGGCAATCTCCATCGTGGCCGGGCTCCTGCGCGCGAGCAGTGGCACGGCGGAGGTGCTCGGCCGCGACGTGGTCCGCGAGTACCGCTTCACGCGGCGGAACGTGGGGCTGGTGCCGCAGGAGATCAACTACGACCCGTTCTTCAACGTCGAGGAGGCCATCCGCTTCCAGGCGGGCTACTTCGGGGTGAAGCTGACCGCGGCCCGGCTGGACGAGGTGCTCGAGGCCCTCGGGCTGCAAGACAAGCGCAAGGCCAACACCCGGGCGCTCTCGGGGGGCATGAAGCGGCGGCTGCTCATCGCCAAGGCGCTGGTGCACGAGCCGCGGGTGCTCTTCCTCGACGAGCCCACCGCGGGGGTGGACGTGGAGCTTCGGCAGAGCCTCTGGCGGTACGTGCGCACGCTGCGCGAGCGGGGCACCACCATCGTGCTCACCACCCACTACCTGGAGGAGGCGCAGGAGCTGGCCGATCGGGTGGGGGTGATTCACCACGGCAAGCTCCTCACCGTGGACGCGCTGGAGCCCTTGCTGCAGCGGCACGCCACCCAGACGCTCAGCGTGATCCTGGCCACGCCGGTCTCGGAGGTGCCCGCGCCGCTGCGCGCGCTGGGGGCGACGTCGTCGGAGGGCGGGCGAAGGCTGGAGGTGGCCACGCGGTACGGGCAGTCGTTCGGGCCGGCGCTGGCGGCGGTGGCGGAGGCGGGGCTGCAGGTGGTGGACGTGGAGACGCGGCGGATGGATCTCGAGGACGTCTTCGTCTCGCTGGTGCACCCCGGGGCCGCGCCTTGAACGCGCCGCGCGTGCCGCTCCCTCCCGCGGAGCCGGAGCTCGAGGGGCTCGCCGGGGTGGGCGTGCGCACCCTGCTGGAGCGCGAGCTTCGGCGGTTCTTGCGCGTCTCCGGCCAGACCATCTTCTCGCCGCTCATCACCACCTCGCTCTACTTCGTGGTCTTCGGGATGTCGCTGGGCCACCGGCTCGCCGAGGTGGAGGGCGTGCCCTACATCCGCTTCATCGTCCCCGGGCTGGTGTCGCTGGGGGTGGTCTCCAACGCGCTGCTCAACACCAGCTCCTCGCTCTTCTCCATGAAGGTGCAGGGCACGATCATCGACCTGCTGGTCACGCCGCTCTCCTACGCGGAGATCCTGGTGGCGCTGCTCACCGCGGCGGTGGTGCGCGCCCTGCTGGTGGGCGGGTTGATGTGGATGGTGGCGGGGGTGTTCTCGGGCTTCGACCTGGCCCACCCGCTCTGGGCGCTGGTGCTGCTCCTGGGCATCGCCCTGGCGTTCGCGGCGGTGGGGATGATCGTGGGCATCTGGGCCGACAAGTTCGAGCAGGTGAACTTCGTCCCCGCGTTCGTGATCACCCCGCTCACGTTCCTGGGCGGCGTCTTCTACTCGGTGCGCGGGATTCCCCCGGCCCTGGCCATGCTCACCCGGGCCAACCCGGTCTTCTACCTGGTCGACCTGGTGCGCTTCTGCATGCTGGGCGTGCACGACGCCCCGCTGACGCTCGGCGTGGCGGTGCTGGCGGTGTTGTTGGCGGGTTCCATCGGCACCGCGTGGTGGCTCCTGCGCTCCGGCTACAAGCTGCGCGGCTGAAGCGGATCCAGTAGCCCTCCTGGTGCGCGCGGATTAGGACTGTCGCCCCCGCAACCGGAGAATCCATGAACCTCTACTTCGCCAAGGGCGCCTGCTCGCTGTCGCCGCACATCGTGCTCCACGAGCTCGGGCTGCCGTTCCAGGCCATCCGCATCGGCCTCTAATTTCTACTTTTGAGGCGCCGGCTTTGCCCCCAAGGCATCGCCGGAAATCGTTCGATCGGTCATCCGCACTGACGGCGGCGCAGCAGTCCAAGAGAGTGGCGATACCCTCGCCGCAGTGGACGATTCGCAGGTTGTAGTTTCTGCAACTTTTGATGAACTCGGGCTCAAGGATCCAGCCGGTCTTGGCAGATTCCTATTCAGGATTGACTACTCAGCGAACTGTGGAGCGGAAGGATTCCCAACTTCAACTCCATCCAATTCGCGCTCTGACTATGCGGACGCAAGAACGGGGTTCGCACCGGGCATTATCATCGCGAAGACTTCCGCGCCGAATGTTGTCGCCGCCCAAGTTGGGACCCCTTTGCTCGTTACAATTGATGGCACAGACGTATCGGGCTTCCAGGTCCCAAGGGGCATGAGCTACGCCGACGCCTTTATCGCTCTCCTAAGGAATCCTGCCGTCCAAACAGCGATTCCTGACCCAGTCAATTACCCAGCGAGTGGCAGTCAGGCCGAGGACGCGTGCGATCACGCGATTCGCAACGCTGGTGTCTACGAGACCGGGACACCCAGCTTTGCGCAATGGGCGCTAGACGGAATTAAGGCACCGAAGCCGGTGCCATCCAACGCCGGTTCGGCGCGATTGCCTTCGGCGCGCCCAATGGTTCGAACCCCCCACGAGTGTTCATCGGTACATACCTGAATGGTTCTGTGCTTTCGGTCAACCAGGATGGGTCTGCGCTGACCTTCAACCTGGTAAATATCGACGCTCAAGACATGAACTCAATTGTGCTTGATTCTCAGCATAACTTCATCGCAGCGTCGTCCAGCACGGGGCTGATTGCGATCCTCGACGCCGAGAGCGGTACATTCCTCCGGAAGATTCAGGATTCTCAGTTTCCGACAGTGGAACTTGCCACAGCTCGGGTTTCTCCCGACGGAAGCACGATTCTAGTCCCGGACCAGGGCTGTATTGAGGAGGATCCAAATAGCGGCGCGTGCACGACGCGCGACGGAATCTCGATCTTGAGCGTCCAATGAAGACTTATGCGTGGCGCCTGAATGTGAAAGTTATCGCCGCCTTGTCTGTATGCTTCCTGGGAGGCTGCAGCGGCAGTTCGTCAGGGTCATCCGATGCTGGGGTCGACGCAGGGAGCCAAGGGCCTTCGGCAATCGGGATTTGGCACGAAATCGACGGCGGCGCGTATCCGATGGGTGTGGTGATTTATTCCTACCCAGCGGATGGCGGCCTTGGCTGGGATCCGTGGGGACTGACGCTCGAGCGCGCGGCGATTCACTTTCAACCGGGCGCCTGTTCGAACTACGTCACTCTCGCCGACGGTGGACTTGCCCTTGCGCCCGACGCCGGGGTTGGCCAGCGCTACGTAACCCTTAGTCGGAGCGTGGAGCTTAACTGGGCAATCGATAACCAGCCGGCCCTAGCTCAGTCGATAAGTCAGGGTATCGATACTCGCGACAGTACGAATGATCAAATTTCTACAGACTTTTCGCTTGCTGGCACCCTTGCAACTGGCTCGCTTACGGTCAACTTGGTGGTCACGTATCGGAGCATGGACTCCGGCGCCGTAATAGACTCAGAGTCGCGGAACGCGGTCCTCTTCAGAGCAACAGGATGTCCCTGACACAACAGACCACCGGCTTGCTCAGGATGCCCCGGGGCTTCGTGGCCGCGGGTCTGTTGCTAGTCGAGATCTGGAGCTGCAATCCGTTTTCAGAGACCCATCAGCGATTCGCACTCCTGTCCGACGGCGGATGTGGCTGGTTCTCGAACAACGAAACGGAACCGAACTCCGCGTGCAGTCCAGCCATCGGTTGCGGCGACGTGGCGTGCTCGAGCGACAGCGAGTGCACGGGGCGCGCCACGTGTGAAGAGCTGATGCACTGCCGTTGTGCGGCGGCGACGCGCTGCACGAATGGGCTCTGCGCTTTGGACCAAATCGCCGGAAGTGACGCCGGCGTACCGACCAGCTGCAGCTCCGACTCGGATTGTGCTGCAGGCTGGAGCTGCGACATCGACCGGTGTGTCGTCCATATTGGAGCGATGTGCCCGTCAGATGTTGCCGCGCTTTGCGGTAGGCCGGACGGCGGTTGAGGGCGGCGAGGGTCGTCGGCGGCCCCCTCTCCCAAAGGGGACGGTTCACAGCTCGTCTCACGCGGGGAAGAGGACTCTGAATTCAGTGTGGGTGATCGCGACGCAGGCGTACGCCTTCACTCCTCGCGAGCCCCGAAAGTTGGTTGAATCACGTTGCCGATGCGCACCGGGGATTCCCGATGACAGCCAGTGTTCGGGTGGGGTTGGGCGCGATGGCGCTCGGACTCCTCATCGCTGGAATGCTCGGCGCCTGCGCGCGCCGGCTGGGCGCTCACCGAGGTCGACAAGGACGTCGCGCGATACCACCTCCACGACGCCAACGCCTGTGTCCGGGCGGGCTAAGCCTACCTGACCGGGCAAGGCGCGAAGAAGGATCCCATCTGGGCTGTGCCGATCTTCTCCCACGGATGCGCGCTCTCTCCAGCGCCGCATCGACGGCAAGACCCACAAGACCGAGAGCGGCGCCGACTACTACGCGGTCAATCCCAAGGGGCAGGTGCCCGCGCTGCAGCTCGAGGACGCGCAGGTGCTCACCGAGGGCGCGGTGATCGTGCAGTACCTGGCCGACTTGAAGCCGGAGGCCAAGCTGGCGCCGGCGAACGGCACCTGGGAGCGGTACCGGCTGCAGGAGTGGCTGAACTTCGTGGCCACCGAGCTGCACAAGGGCTTCAGCCCGCTCTTCAACCCCAAGTTCACCGGGGAGCTCCGGCAAGCGGCGATGGACCGTCTGGCCCAGCGGCTCGACCACGTGGAGGCCGCGCTCTCCAAGAGCCCGTTCCTCATGGGCCAAGGCTTCTCCGTGGCCGACGCGTACCTCTTCACCATCCTCACCTGGTCCAAGCGCGGGGAGCTCGACCTCTCGCGCTGGCCGGCGATCACCGCGTTCGTGGCTTCGATGCGGGCGCGTCCGTCGGTGCAGGCCGCGATGAAGGCCGAGGGGCTGAGCTGAGGGCTTGAGGCGGCGGGCACGCGCAGCGTGTCTCGAGCCTCACGGCCCCGCATCTGGCCAGCAGAGGTCGCCTACCACCACGACCTGGTTCGTGTCGTTGCTGGTCACGAACCCCCATCCGCCGCCGGCGCCGAGGCGGCCCGCCACCAGGTGGCCCTGGGCGCGTCCTGAAACGGGAGTGCGGGCGACCGCGCCGCCGTCGAGCGTCCCTGCGGGCAGAAGTGCCAAATTGGCCCCGACGATGGCGCCAATCTCCAATCGCCCATCGCTAGCGAGGTCGACAAGCGCGGGCTCCATGGCGCCCATGGGCGCCGTGCTCGCCAGCACGAATCCACCGTCTCCTTGCGAGAGCAGGATGCGCAGCCCATCGGTGATCAGATCCGCCTTGCCGTCGCCGTCGTAGTCCCCGGCGACGAGGTGCTCGTGGTTGAAGAGCGCCGTCTGGGTCGCTTCGGAATAACCGCCGTCCGCGAGGCCCCACCACAGCGAACACGGCGAGCCACACGTCAGCAGATCCTCGACGCCGTCACCGTCGAAGTCGGCGTGGGCGAGGCGATCGAAGCTGGGACCGAAGCCGCCATCGAGCCACAGCAGCGTCCTCGAAGCCACGCCCCCATCTCCCGCGAAGAGCTGGAGCACGCCATCGAGGGTGAGGACGTCGAGGGCGTCGCGTCCGGTGCCATCCGTTGCCGGCGCGAACGCACGAACGGCGACCGGCCCCACGACGCCAACGTCGACGAAGCTTCCGTCGCCGGCTCCGTGCGCGAAGAACAGGCCGCTCGGCGTGGTGTGGATCATATCTGCGCGGCCGTCTCCATCCAGGTCGAGGAATTGCCTCACGTCCTTCACGCCCGCCGCGGACACGAGCGGTTGAGGGGGAGCGAAGGCGCCCGTGGGGAGCGCCTCGAACCAGGAGGCGCCGCCGTCGGTGCACCAGGCCAGGATGTCGTTGACGCCATCGCCGTCGACGTCGGCGAGCGCCAGGTCCGGCGTCACGCGAAACCCGGCGTCGCCGAGCAGCTCTGCGGCCTGGAGCCGGCCGGTGCCGTCGTTGCGGATGACCCGGCTCCCCATCACGAGATCCGGAGCCCCGTCGCCGTCCACGTCGGCGACCTGGGCTCCCAAGTCGAAGGTGGTGGAGTTCCCCAGGCCGCAGTCGTACCGCTGGACCACGTCGAACGTCCCGGCAGGGCCTCGTTTGGCGATTTCGCACTCGTATCCAGACGAGAGCCTCGTTGTGCTCACCAGCTCTGGCGTGCCGTCTCCATCGAGATCCGTGGCTGCCGCCGCGAAAACGGTGGAGAGGCCGCCAATGCGCCCGGAGACACTGAAGCCACCGTCGCCGAGGCCAAGCATCACCTCACTGTCCGCAATCAGGTCCGCACGCCCATCACCATCGAGATCTGCGATGGCCTTGGGCGCTCCGTAGACGCCGGCCTTGGTCACGGGCTCGAGGTGGTCGCAGTGCCACCGCGTGAACCACATCCCGGACCGGTTGAGGAGGACGATCTCGGGCGAGCCGTCGCCGTCGATGTCGGTCAAGAACAGGCGCATCTCCCAGAAGTCATCGAAGTGGCCGCCGTCGACGATCGATCGCGGGCCGACGCCGCCGTCCTCCCAGAGCGCCCACACGCCCAGGTGGTTCGCTTCGTCCGAGGCGATGAAGGACGCCCTCCCGTTGCCATCGAGATCCGCGGTGATCCCGGTCCAGGTGCCTGCGTCGGGGACCAGGTGCCCATCGAAGCCGCCGTCCGCGAGCTGCAGCAAGAAGAGGAGGGGCCCATATCCGCTGCCCACGACGTCCAGCCGACCATCGCCGTCGAGGTCGCCGACCGCCAGCGCTGCCAGGCCCGCGGCGGTCGAGAGCACGCGCGGCGCGCCGAACGCACCACCGCCAAGCCCGGGCCTCACATAGAGGCCTGCGTCGCCGATGGCGATGAGCTCGGGAACTCGATCGCCATCGAGGTCGACGAAGACCGGCGCAGGCGTCTCGGGCAAACCCAGGTCGGGCAGCTCGGTGCCGCGCATGGCCGGCGAGCACGTGCGCACCGGCGTTCGGGGGGGAACCCCGCGTCCCAGGTGGGCCCAGGCGCGCAGACGATTGGGCCCGCATCCACTGCTCCGGCGTCGGCGCCGCCATCCGAAGCGGCGCCGCCATCCAGAGCGGGACCAGCGTCCCGAGGCGTCCCGGCATCGGCAGGGCTCCCCGCGTCCGCGAGTCCGGCGTCAGCGCCCGAGCTCTGCGTCGTGGTCCGGAGACACGCGGTCGCCGCGACCAACATGCCCAGCGCGGCCAGCCAGCGATTCGCGATCAACGCCATCTCCTGGTTCCCAGCCTAACAGGACATGCAGACTCCTGATCCGATCGGAGGTTTCCCCCGAAGCCAACGAGCAGGAGAGCGTTGACCCTCGTCGTGCCGTCGCCGAAGCTCGAGCACGTCTCGGACCGCGGGACTCCAACCTTCGACCTTGCGCGTAGTGATGTTGAGCCAGGGCGCGGGGAGCTTGAGGAAGACCAGCATCTCGGGTGGCCCGGTCCAGTCGCGGAGAGCGCAGTGCACCTGGGCGAGCTCGAGGGGGAGCGTCGCGCCGACGTGCACGCGGACGGGGCGTCGGTCGTTCGGGAGCGGGGCTCGGCGACCCCCGCGGACCATCGACCCTACGTTCTCGGCATGCGAACCGAGATCCATCCAGACACCGCCGCCCGCTCGAAAGCCCTCCTCGCCGCGGCCGGCTTCGCGGGGGCGGTGGCGGGGGCATCCGCGCTTGGCGCAAGGTCCTCGCCCGGGCGCGGCCGGTGGTACCGCAGGCTCCGCAAGCCGCCCTTCCAGCCGCCGAGCTGGGTGTTCGCGCCGGTGTGGACCGCCCTCTACGCGCTCATCGCGCTCTCGGGGCATCGGGTGTGGCGACGTCGGGACCGCCCGGGCCGCAACCGCGCGCTGGCCCTCTGGGCCGTGCAGCTCGGGCTGAACGCGACCTGGTCCCCGCTCTTCTTCCGGGCGAGGAGGCCAGGGCTGGCCCTCGCCGACCTCGGCCTGCTCTGGCTCTCGGTGGTGGGCTACACGGCTGCGGCGCGAGAGGTGGATCGCCCGGCGGCCTGGGCGGTGGTGCCGTACCTGGGGTGGACCAGCTTCGCCTTCCTGCTCAACGAGGAGATCGTGCGGCGGAACCCCTCACCCAGGACTCACCGGAGTGGATGGCGCCTCGCTCGTTCGACGTGACCAAGCGCGAGGGCTCGATGCGACGAAGCGCCGCAGCCTGGACGCCAGGCCTGTCTGGATCGCGTCCGGACGCCCGAACGGTGGCGCACCACGTCGCGGAATTCGGGGACCGCTCGCGGTGGTCATCTTCAGCCGCGCGGCGCTCGCCGGGAGCGCACTTCGGAGGCCGCTCGACCGGCGCCGACGACACCTGGAGCTTCGAGGGCCGCATCGACCGCGCCACCAGCGACCTCCGCTGAGTAGGATGAAGCTTCGCTCAGGGAGCACACGTTGGCTCACGCGGTCGAACGGATGAGGTCACCGCAGCTCGCGACGGGATTCGTCCTGGCGGTCGCGCTCGTCGGCTGCCGCGGGAGTGGCCTCTCCTCGACGGCGCCAGCTTCCCCCGAGACGCGCACGCCGGAGGCGCCCATGGCTCACCCCGCCGAACCGACGAAGGTGGAGCTGGTGCAGGACCAGCCGGCGGCGATCGGCAAGGGACTGAAGCTGACCCTCAAGAACGTGCTCTACACCCACGCCACCAACGCCAAGGGTGAGTCGGTCAACGACGCGTTGATGATGCTCGAGGCGACCCGGGACGGGAAGAAGGTCGAGGTTCAGCTCGAGCGGCTGTTCCCCGGCCCGCCGACCTACCAGGACGTCCTCGGGCTCCAGCTCGCCATCGACTACGTCGACGCCTACCACCAGCCGTCCACGGGGGCGGTGCTGGTCATGTCGAGCGAGGCCTCGACCCGATGAGGCGCTCCATCGCTCTCAACGCCCGGTTCGACGCGGCCAAGCAGGTGCTGGTCCCGGCGTCCGAGCTCGGGCGCTGAGCGCCGCCAGGGGTGGGCATCACCCGTGTGCCCGTCGAAGTCGCGACTCCCCTGGGGCGACCAACGCTTCGGTGCTGCCCAGATCCCCACGCGGGGGGCGTGGACCGTTCGACATCGCTCGAACTGGATTGCGACCCCTCGTGAGGTCTCCCCATCCAGGCCGAGCTCGGTGGCCCCACCTGCGTGGCCGTCGCGCCGGGAAACCACGTGCCGATCAGCGACACCGGAGACAACGCCCTGCGTGAGCTCTACTGAGCCGTACCGCGACGGCCGCGCGGCTCGCACGCGCGAACCCGGCCCCGGATTGCCCGCGCGGCGACGCGGTCGCCGACCGATCCTGAGCACCTTCGAAATATTGGGTGCCTTCTCGGACACCCGGCGCTCCTCCTCCGCCCGGCGCGCGCGCGCGCTCGCTATCACCTGCGGCGCGACACGCTGTGCAACCACTCAACTCATTGAGGAGCCCGGGAATGCCTTTCGTGAACGTCAAAGGTGGCGTCGAGATTTTCTACAAAGATTGGGGCAAGGGTCGGCCCCTGTTCTTCCACCATGGCTGGCCGCTGTCGTCCGACGACTGGGACGCCCAGCTGATGTTCTTCTTGGGCAAGGGCTTTCGGGTGATCGCCCACGACCGCCGCGGCCACGGGCGCTCCACCCAGACCGACCTCGGCAATGACATGGACACCTACGCCGATGACGTGGCCGCCCTCGTCACCGCGCTCGATCTCAAGGACGTCACCCACATCGGCCACTCGACCGGTGGCGGCGAGGTGGTGCGCTACCTCGCTCGGCACGGGACGATGCGCGCGCGGAACGCGGCCATCATCAGCGCCATCCCGCCGGTGATGGTGAAGTCTGCCAAGAACCCCGGCGGTACGCCGATCGAGGTCTTCGACGGTATCCGCAAGGGCCAGGCCGCGAACCGGGCCCAGTACTTCCTCGATTTTGCCTCGGGCCCCTTCTACGGCTTCAACCGGCCGGGCGCGAAGGTGTCGGAGGGCATCATTCGCAACTGGTGGCGCCAGGGGATGATGGGCAGCACCCTGGCCCAGTACGAGTGCATCAAGGTCTTCTCCGAGACCGACATGACCGAAGACCTCAAGAAGATCGACATCCCGCTGCTGGTGATGCACAGCGAGGACGATCAGGTCGTCCCGTTCGCCGACGCGGGGCCGCTCTCGGCCAAGCTGGCGCCGAAGGCCACGCTCAAGGTCTACAAGGACTTCCCCCACGGCATGCCCACCACGCACGCCGAGGTCATCAACGCGGACCTGCTGGCGTTCATCAAGGGCTGACGTCGAGCTCGAGGCAGCGATCACGACCGCGCGCCGGTGTCGGGGCCGGCGCGCGCTCTGCCTCCGCGGAGACCTTGGCGGTCGGTGGTGAACCTACGGCTGCTCGCTGGACTCCCGAAGCGCGTCTCGAAGCGCGCGCGACGCGGCACGAACTTCGCTCTCGAGGTCGACGCGCGGGTCGAGCTCGCCCTCCACCCAGGTCTCGGTGGAGGCGAGGATTCCGATCAGCGCTCGGAGGCGGTGCGAGCTCTCTTCGAGCCTCTGCACCAGGGCGGTTTCCTCCGGACAGCGGCGTCGCAACAGCGCCACGCCGAACTCGAGGCCTTGAAGCGGGCTGTTGGCGCGGTCGCGGACCGACAGGAAGATTCGGGCCGCGCGAGCCAAGGCATCGCGCTCGGCCTGCGCCCGGGCGAGGCGGTGGACGATCTCGTTTCGCTGGGTTCGCATCACCAGAAGCGCGCCCGACACGGCCGCGAGCAGGAGGGTCATCCACGGTTCGCCCGTCGAGCGCAGAACCGCCGAGTGCACCCCTCCGAGCGAGAGCCAGAGGGCGCCGGCGCTCATCGCGAGGAGGGCGAGCAGGGTGAGGCCGAACCGGCGCCGTCCCGGGGCGAGGGCCGCGATCCCGACGATGACGAACTGGTGGGTCGTCAAAGGGTCGCGCAGCAGGCCGCGATCGAACGCGATGTGCTCGGTCAGCCAGATGTTTGGAATGTAGGCCAGCGTGATCAAGGCAAAGACCGTTGCGACGGCGGCCGGTCGTGGACGGTTCCTCTGGGCGAGGAGAATGAGAAGGCCGAACGCCGCAAGACCCGCGTGCGCCACGTCGGCCCAGAACATCCGAGCACCGAGGATTCGCCCTTCCAGCGGGGCGAAGACCAGCTCGGCAGCCAACACGAGCAGACAGCTCCAGATCGTCAGGCGCAGGTCGTCGTTGCGCGCCGTCACGGTGGCACCTGGACCAGCTCCAGCAGGCGTCCGACGTCGTACGGCTTCGAGAGCAAGGTGGCCATGGGGACCGCGGCCGCCTCTCGGACGAGCGGGTTCGTGGTGGCGTGCCCGGTGATGAAGACCAGACGCCCCGCGAAGCCGTGGGCCGCCAACCAGTCGTACACCTCGAGGCCTGTGGGCTGCCCCGGGCCGAGGTTGATGTCCAGGAGTGCGAGGTCGCTGGTCACGCCGTGCGTTCCGGCCGCCCGCACCTCGTCGAGCGAGTGGGCAACCGCGACTTCCGTGCCGTCATCGCGAAGAACCTCTGCCGTGAGCTCGGCGAGAGCCACGTCATCCTCGACGACGAGAACCCGGAGAGGCCGGTCCGCGGGACCCATCAGGCCAAGCTAGGTCGCGTCCCCGGCGGCGGCACTCGCGGGGTAGGCCGGAGTTGTGCACGGGCACACGCTGCGAGGCGGGCCGAGCCGACCATCGAGGTCGAGCCGCGGGCGCCAGGTGCTTCCGGCCAAGACGAATTCGCCAGTCGCGTCGGATGGCGCCCTGGCTCTCCACCAAGGTGGGGCAGGGAAGGGCAGGCGCATTGGGTCACCTGGCCGTCGATTTCTGCGAATGCCGCTCGGGAGCGTGAAGCCGCCAGAAGGGGAGCACGGCTCTCCTGAGCTCGAGAGGAGTTGGCCTGACGAAGATCCAGGCGCGGTTCCCTCACCGTTCGAGCTCGACCACCACCATTTCCCTGCGCGGCGCCTCGATCGACAGGAGCGCGCCCTCGTCTTCGAGGGTCCAGCGCGACGCGGCACCCTCGACGCGCACCCGCGCGCGCCCGCCCGCCCAGCGCTGGGGGATCACGATCTCCGTCGTGGCGTCGCCCGCGGCGCGATAGCGGAGGCGCCAGGGGCCGCCGTCGCCGCTCTCCCAACCGACCGGCTCGCCCGCCAGCGCGCGCGGGTAGGGGCGCACCAGCGCACCTGTCCACGGGCGATCGCCCCCGTCCGGCGTGACGATCGACGCGTCTTCCTCGTTCCAGTCGACGTCGGTCGGGTTGTAGTGCCAGACGGCCCAGCTCGCGAACGCGCGATCGAGCAGGCAGCACGCGTCCTCGATCATGCGGCCTCCGCCCTTTGCGCCATTGAGCACGCCGAACTCCCCCACGAGCAGCGGCATGTCCAGCCGGCGTGCGGTGCCTTCGAGGCGACGCAGGCTGAGCGGGAACAGCGACGCCGCCCGCAGGTATCGGCCGGCGAGGATGGCGGGGGCATCATAGAGGTGGGGCGCGAAGACCACGTTTCGCGCAGCCAAGCGCGGCAACCTGACCGGTGCGCCGAACGCGGCGAACGGCGACGGCTCGATGAAGAGGAGCCTCGTCGGATCCAGCTCGTCGCGGGCGCGGACGCACGCCTCGTAGTAGGCCGGCAGCGCCCGCCGCTCGAGGTCTCCCCCGAGGAACGCAGCGAGGTCGCCCATCGGTTCGTTGAAGACGTCGTAGCCCAACACGGCCGAGCTTCCGGTCATGGCCCGCATCACCCGTCGCATGCAGGCGAGCATCGAGCTGCGCAGGCCATCGGCGTCCCGCCAGAAGCGCTCGAAGGCGCGCCCCACCGAGGGTCGGGTCAAGTATCGGAAGAACCACGAGCGGCCGGGCGAGGAGGGCCGCTGCGTGGGGAGCGCCCAGCCCGGCGCGCCATCGCCGCCCAGCGCTCGCGAGAAGAGGTCCTGGTGAAAATCGATGATGACGTGCAAGCCCCGCTCGCCAGCGGCCTTCGCCAGGGCCTGAATCTTGGCGAGGTAGGCGTCGTCGTAGGTGCCTCGCTCGGGCTCGAGCGCCTCCCAGATCACCAGCAGACGCACCACGTTCCAACCCCAGCGGGCCAGCGGATCGAACGCCGCGGGGGCATCGAAGGGCAGAAAGGGAGGGAGCTTGCTGCGGCCCGAGACGTTGGCGCCGCGGAAGAGGCGCACCCGACCGAGCTCGTCGCGAATCCATCGACCATCGCAGGTGAATCGGGGCAGCGTCTTCATGCGAGGACACGATATCGAAACGGGCATTGCTCGCTGCGAAGCGCTCGAGGTTGAGCGGGTTGCGCCAGGTCACCGGGGCGGATGGGCCCGGAGCCAGGCGTCGATGCCAGCCATCTCCGGAGGTCGCTCCGCACCGCAACCAGCCGAGCCCGAGCGGACAGCGCCAGCGCTCGCGCTCGCTCCGGCTCGACCGCGGCGTCGGTGAGCACCTGGGTGAGCTCGAACTCGGTGGTCGCCGTCTCCCACCACAAGTCGGAGCGTCGTCCGAGGTACCCGAGGGCCTTCTCCAGGTCGTGCTGGGCCTCCGGGAGCTGGCGGCGATGCGCCGCATCCCGGCCCAGCCCCCGCTAGAGGTCGCCCATCTCGTTGGGCTCGGGGTTCTCCTGGCTCTCGTAGATGCCTCGGGCCACCTCCAGGTCGGCGTGCGCCTCCTCGAAGCGGCCCAGTCGCGCGAAGGCCTGCGCCCGGCCGACCAGCGCCCAGGCGCGATAGCCATTCGAGTCGGCATCGCCCATCGCCGAGAAGGTCTGCACGCCGTGGTTCGCCTCCCGGAGTGCGTCGTTCGCGTCGCCACAGCGGGCGTCCACCTCCGCGAGGTTGGTCTCCTCGACCACCGTGGTGGCATGGTCTGCGCCGGGAGAGCCGACGACTCTTGCACAGCGACGAGTCGAAGGTTGCGGTCCGTGTTCGCGTGCACGACTGGCCCTGAGGTCGGCGACGCGCTCGCGAGCGCGATTGCAAGCTTCGAGTTCATCATCCAACATTCATCGCCGCGGCAGTCGCCCCCCGGGACTTGGAGCTTCGCGATGATGACGGTGGAGATGAAGGTCGGCCGCTTCATCGAGATCCGCGGGCGCGGCGTGGTCACCCAGGAGGAGATGCAAGCCTTCCGGAGCCGGCTCTTCGCGCTGATGGTGAAGGCGGGGCGTCCCATCGTGGCCGCGGTGGACATGCGCGGGCTGGCGCCGTTCGACGACACCGTGCGCGGCATGTTCGTGGGCCTGATGCGCGGCGACAACCCGCACGTGGAGCGCAGCGCGCACCTCGCCGAGGCCGGGAGCGCCTACCACCAGCAGGCGGTGGAGATGATCACCCTGGCCGGGAACCCCTCGCGCAAGCTCTTCTCCGAGGTCCCCGAGCTGGAGCACTGGCTCGGCGAGCGCATGGACGACGCCGAGCGCGCGCAGATGAAGGCGTTCCTGGCCGAGCCGGGTTAGGGATCTTGAACGGCTTCTCCTCTCAGCCATCCAGGCCACACATGAAAAAGGATCCCGAGATCGACCGCTACCTCGCGAACGTGCTCCCCGATCGCCGCTCGGCGCTGCAGGAGCTTCGAAAGCGAATCCACAGCATCGTCCCTGGCCTCGCCGAGTGCATCAGCTACAAGATGCCCGCCTTTCGCTTCGAAGGGCAGGTCATCGCGGGCTTCGCGGCGACGTCCAAAGGCTGCTCGTATTTCCCCTTCAGCGGCTCCACGCTGCGGACGCTCCGCAAGGACCTGGCGACGTACAGCCAGACCAAGAGCGCCCTGCACTTCACGCCCGAGAAGCGCTTGCCTGCGACGCTCGTGCGGAAGCTGCTCCGGGCGCGAATCGCCGAGCTGAAGTGAGGCGCACCGCCCGCGACGTCGACCGTGCGAGTACCATCCGTGCCCGCGCGTCTGAGCCGATTCCTCCAGCGGGGCCTGCTGCACCTGCATGACCACCCACTACGACGACCTGGTGATTGGGACGGGAATGGGCGGCCTCACCGTCGGCGCGATGCTGGCGAAGTCGGGCCGCCGCGTGCTGCTCCTCGAGGCCCACGACACCGCCGGTGGCTACGCGCACACCTTCCAGATGAAGGACTACCGCTTCTGCGCGCAGGTCCACTACATCTTCAACTGCGGCGAGGGCGAGACCATCCACCGCTTCTTGTCGCGGCTGGGTGTGGCCGAGCAGGTGCCGTTCGTGCGGCTCGATCCCGAGGGCTTCGACCACGTGGTCGTGGGCGGGGAGCGCTTTCGCATTCCGAATGGGCTCGCCAAGTTTCGCGAGCGGTTGATGCGCCAGTTTCCCGAGGCGCACGAGCCGTTGCGACGATACTTCGAGGTCATTGCCGCCATCGCCGACGGGCTCGATCGCCTCGACGCCGTTCCGCCCCTGCTCTCGCCCGCCGCGCTGCTGGCCGCGTGGCGATACCGACACGTCATCCGCCACCTGCGCTGGACGCTGGAGGATCTGTACGACGACGTCCAGATGCCGCCCAAGCTCCGGG
This sequence comes from Deltaproteobacteria bacterium, assembly GCA_018266075.1. Lineage (GTDB taxonomy): Bacteria > Myxococcota > Myxococcia > Myxococcales > SZAS-1 > SZAS-1. The sequence continues at coordinate 19,558 of JAFEBB010000022.1, forward strand.
CCATCCTCGCGGGCCAGTGCGGCGACTATCTCCTGCCGCCGCGCGACGTCTCCCTGCTCCTGCACGTGGCGCTGGTGAGCGGCTACGACCGGGGCGCGTACTATCCCAAGCGCCATTACTTTCATTTTATCGAAACCATCGTCGAAGCCATTCGCGCGCAGCCTGGGTGTGCGGTGCTGCTCGAGCACGAGGTGGAGCGGATTCACGTCGAGCGCGGGCAGGTGGTGGGCGTGACCGCGAAGAACGGCGCGCGCTTCACCGCGGACCGCTACATCTCGAACGTGGACCCCAAGCGGACCGCGCGGCTGGCCGGCGAGCAGAGCTTCACGGGCCAGGACGCGGAGCGGCTCGACTACGACTACTCGAGCGGCACCATCACGTTGTACCTGGGCATCCGCGGGCTGGATCTGCGCGAGCACGGCTTCGGCTCGCACAACGTCTGGCACTACCCGCACGCAGACCTGAACCGGATCTACGACGACCAGCTCCTGCGCAACGACCTGCGCGATCCGTGGCTCTTCCTCTCCACGCCGACGCTGCACTCCGAGGAGCCGGGGCTCTGCCCGCCGGGGGATCAGATCCTGGAGGTCGCGACCTCCTGCGACGAGGCGCACTTCGCGCAGCTGCGGCGCAGGGATCGGCGCGCGTACAACTTCGAGAAGAAGCGGCTCCGGGACCACCTCCTCGACGTCCTCGAGAGGCACTACCTGCCCGGGCTGCGCAGGCACCTGGTGAAGCAGGTGATGGGCACGCCGGCTACCAACGAGCGCTTCTGCTGGGCGCCGCTTGGCAACTCGTACGGCGCGGCGCTCACCCCGCGGCACGTGGGCCTGGCGCGCAAGCCCTACCGCTCCTCGCTGAAGAACCTCTGGCTGGTGAATGCGACCGCCGGGTTTCCCAGCGTCGCCGGGACGGTGAGCGCGGGGCTGACGCTCTATCGCGAGCTCTCCGGCGACGCGGTGTAGCGGCGAGCGGCGCCGGACGACGACGGCCTCACCACAGCCCGGGGATGAGCCTCGCCCGGCCGGCAGCGTAGGCCTCGTAGCGGGTGGCGAGTGCCTCGCGGAGGAACCGCTCCTCCACCTGGATGCGATACGCATAGGCGATGGCGTCGGTGATGAGCACGACCGCGAGGGTGAGGACGTTTCTGCAGGCGAGCGCGAACGCCACGAAGAACAGGATCTGCGCCAGGTAGCCCGGGTGGCGCACCACCCGGTACGGCCCGCGTGCGACGACCTCCTGCCCGGGACTGGCCTGCAGGGTGAGGGTGAAGAGCGACCCCAGGGTGAACATGGCCCAGAGTTGAAACGCGAAGGCCACGAGCATCGCGCCCACCGCCGCCCAGGCGAAGCCCTCGCTCAGGGGGAGTGCGCCCATTCCCGCCCAGGGGAAGAGCGCGCCGGAGAGCATGGCCGCGGTGTGCGCGAGCCCGAGGAGCATCCCGCTCCTCTTCTCCCGCGCCGGCGCGGGCGCGCCGCCGGCGAGGCGCTTGCTCACCACCCCGATGACACCGGTGAGGACGAAGAGAAGGCAGAAGGCGGCGAGGAGCGGACTCATGTCGATGGCCTGGGGATCCGGGTTCGAGAGGATCGTCCACATCGACGGTAGCGCAGGGCGGGCGCTTCGTGGAGCCGCGCCAAGGTGCCTGGACCCGCGCGTCGCCCATCCAGGCGGATTGCCACCGCATCCTGGCGTCCCGACGCCGAAAACCCAGCGTGCCGCGAATCCGTTTGCGCATAATCCAGCTGTGCCGGGTTTCAACCCGAGCAGGTGCGCCCCAACGGTCGGTGACGGCCGCTCGGGCGCTGCGGGTGTAGGTCCCCATCACTGCTCTCCTGGGGCGTGAGGTCATCATGCGCAATTCGATCATCGCCGCGGCCACCGTGCTCTGGCTCGCCGCCTGCGGCAGCAACACGCCAGCGGGTTCGGGTGGGGGCACGACCGCGGGCTCGTCCTCGGGCTCGCCCACCGCCGGGAGCGCCTCGAGCGCCACCAGCGCAGCCGGCTCCAGCGGCGGCACGATCACCGGAGCCTCCGGCAGCAACGCGAGCACGTCGACGTCCACCGGATCTTCCGCGTCGAGCGGTGGCACGGACTCCACGGGCAGCTCCGCCTCGAGCCTCAGCAGTGGATCGACGGGGGCGACCACGGGCGCGACGAGCGGCTCATCCAGCGTCGCCTCGAGCTCTGCGGGCGCGAGCTCCGGCGGAAGCAGCGGCAGCGCGACCACCGGCGCGAGCGCGTCGGACAGCGGGAGCTCCGGCAGCAGCGCGACCAGCAGCGCGACGGGCAGCGCCACCACGGCTGGGAGCGACAGCAGCGGCGGGACCACGGTCGGCACCAGCGCGGGCAGCGGCAGCGACACGTCGAGCACGAGCGCGGGCAGCGTCACGTCGAGCACGAGCGCAGGCAGCGGCAGCGACTCGGCTGGCACGAGCGGGGGAAGCGGCAGCGACTCTTCGGGCACGAGCGCGGGCAACGGCGGGACCACGGTCGGCACCAGCGCGGGCAACGGCGGGACCACTGCGGGCACCAGCGGCAGCAGCGGGACGGGCCACTGCTCGGATGGCATCCAGGACGTCGACGAGAGCGACCGCGACTGTGGCGGCCCCACGTGTCCGGCCTGCGGCGCGGGCAGCGCCTGCGTGGCCCCGTCCGACTGCAGCTCCGAGGTGTGCACCGCGAACGTGTGCGTCGCGCCCTCCTGCTCCGACGGGATCCAGAACGGCGACGAGACCGATCGCGACTGTGGCGGCGCCACCTGCGCGCCCTGTGCCGCGGGCGCGGGTTGCCTTCAGGGCCGCGACTGCGACTCCCAGGTCTGCGACCAGGGCCTCTGCGCGAGCCCCTCCTGCGGCGACGGCGTGAAGAACGGCGACGAGACGGATCGCGACTGCGGCGGCGGAACCTGTCCTGCCTGCGCGGTGGGGGCCGGCTGCGTGGGCAATGGCGACTGCGCCACCGGGCTGTGCCTCTCCGGCACCTGCGCCACCCCGAGCTGCACCGACGGTCAGCAGGACGGCACGGAGACGGATCGCGACTGCGGCGGCGGGTCGTGCCCCGGATGCGCGGACGGCCAGGCGTGTCAGGTGGGGACGGACTGCGCCTCGGGCAGCTGCGTCGGCAACCTCTGCGCGGTGCCGTCCTGCAGCGACGGCGTGAAGAACCAGGACGAGACCGACATCGACTGCGGGGGCTCCACCTGCCTGCCCTGCAACGACGGTCGAGCCTGCCTGATCGATGCCGACTGCTTGAACCTCTGCGACGCCTCGGTGTGCCGCTCGGCGGTGAGCTGCGCGGAGCTCCTCAGCCGCAAGCCGGCGACCCCCGATGGCGCCTACACCCTCCAGCCCGCAGGCGTGCCCAGCCGGTTCGGCGCGTACTGCGACATGACCCGGAACGGGGGCGGCTGGACGCTCCTGCTCAAGGCCACGGGCGACGACACCCTGGCCTATGGGGCGTCGTACTGGACCGACGCGAACCTGCTCAACGACACCGACCTCACCCTGGCCAACGGGAACGCCAAGTACGCCGCGTTCCTCGACCTGCCCCTCACCACGCTGCGGGGTGAGCTCGACGGGACGCTCTTCAGCATGAACGTCACGGGCCTGCCCACCGCGCAGCAGGTCTTCGCGGGCGCCGGCCAGGTGGTGAACGGGGCGCCTCCGGTGGCGGAGGGCACGGGCAACTGGGTCTACCAGGCGAACTGCCAGCACTTCGGCATCAACAATGCGCCGGTGAAGTACAACCAGGTGCGCTTCGGCTATGTGGCCAACCAGGAGAACGACTGCAACACCTGCGACACCAGCATCGGCCTGGGCAACACCACGACCACCAACAAGCCAAACTCCAACCGGGGCGCCGGCTACGAGTGTCTCTCCACGGGCTGCAACCCCGGCCAGGTGAACGCCGCAGGCCAGGGCCGGCTCTGGGGCCGCTGACCCGGCCGCGGTGAGCACGGGTCGCACCGTCGACTCGAGAGAGCCGATGGTGGATGGACCCGCTGCGCTCCCTTCCCCGCGGGAGACGGGCTGCGAAGCGTCCCCTTGGGGAGAAGGCCGGGGATGGCGTCTGTCGCCGCGCCGCGCCTGCCTAGTGGTGGTGGTAGAGCAGCCACACCTCGGACCCGGTGTCGCTGGCCACGATGTCATCCTGCGCGTCGCCATCCAGATCGACGACGTGGAGGCTGGCGGCGTTCACCACGCCGCTCGAGGGGATGGTGACCACGCCGCCATCGACGAAGGTGGGCTGGTTTGCTCCGTCGTTCACCCAGAGCTGCACCTGCGCCCCGCCCGACGTCAGCTCGAGCGCGGCCACGTCGAGGTAGCCGCTGAGGAAGATGCCGTGGGCGATGGCCAGCGAGGGGGTGTCGCCCTGCTCGGCGTCGGTGCCGCAGTTGGGCGAGTTGTTGCCGCTGCCAATGAAGAGGTGAAAGCTCGCGCCGCCGCCGTCGGGGAAGTTCTGGTCCGCCGCGCTGGCCATGTCCTGGGTGCCGTCGCCGGTCAGGTCCGCCACGAAGATGTTGCCGTCGAGGCTGTCCAGGCCGCCGCAGGGGGCGTTGCTCCCGATGTTGAAGCCCGCATCGGCGGACTGCACCACCACCCGGAGCTGCGCGCCGTCGAGCCACACCAGGTCGCTCAGCCCGTCGCCGTCGAGGTCGCCGCTCGCGGCGCTGAGGATCGGCGCCGAGACCTGGTGCCAGAAGTTCGCTTCCACGAAGGCGTTGCCCCCGTCGGCGAGGGCGCCGTCGACCCAGTGGGCGACCGCGGTGCCGTTCTGGCAGGCGAGCACCAGGTCGTTGCCCAGAGGCTCGACGTCGTCGCAGGGGCCCAGCCCCGGGAGGAGGTCCGAGCGGAGCGCGCCCAGGCCCGTCGCGGTCCAGGGCGCCGAAGCGACCTGCACCGACACCATCTGCACCGAGACCGCGATGGTGGGGAGCCCGTCGGTGAAGGTCCGCTGCGCACCGGTGACCGGGCCCGACGTCGAGAGGAAGCCGCCGTCGACGAAGCCGCCATCTCCGGTGTTGAGCAGCAGCTCCACGCCGTAGCGCGGGGTGGCGAGCCCGCGGTCGAGGCCGAGCAGGAGGTCCGGCCCGCGCACGCCATCGACGTCGGCCGCGTTGCTGCAGGTCACCAGCTCGCCGGTTGCCATGGGCAGCCGCTGCACGTCGAAGATTCCCGACACGCCCGTGGTGCCGCCGTTCGTGGTGGTGCCGGTGGTGGTCGAGCCGGAGCTCGAGCCGCTGCTGCTGGCGCTGGAGCCGGTCGAGCCGGAGCTCGAGCTGCTGCCGGTGCTGCTGGTGCCGGTGGACGCGCTCGACGAGCTGGAGCTGCTCCCGCTGCTGGTGGACCCGCTGGACGAGCCCGAGCTGCTGCTCGCGCTCGCGGAGCTGGTGGAGCCGCTGCTTGCGCCGGCGCTCGACGCGCCCTCGGTGGTGGTGGTCGTGGTCGAGCCGGTGGTGGTCGAGCCGGTGCTGGCGGCGCCCGAGCTGGATCCGCTGTCCGCGAACTTCTTCTCGCCGTTGAAGAGGAGCTCACAGCCAGAGAGCGAGAGCAGCGCGGCGGCGACGAGGAGGGGGCGCATCAGAACCGACCTCCCACCGTCACTTCGCCGCCTGCGCCCGCGCTCGCTGGTGCCGCGCTGAAATACAGGTACCCGCCGATGCCGCCGGCGATGAGGGCGCCGGCCCAGAGGCCATCGGCCGCGCGCGCGAGGTTGAGCTGGGACGATCGGTCCGCATCGCTGGAGCTGGGCGTGAGGTCGCCGTACTTCTTGATCGCCAGCCCGGTGGAGACCGCCGCCGCGGCGGTGAGCGCGCCGGCGATGCCCAGGACCACGTACGCAGGCGTGCGGGAAGTGCCTGGCTCCTCGGGGGCCGCCGTCGAAGCCGCCACGGCCTCCGTGGGCGCCGCCTCCACCAGTTGCGCGCCCACGAAGAGCGCGTGCACGTCGCGCGAGACCACGGGGCCGAGCGCGCCCAGGTCCTTCTCGAAGCCGCCCTGCTGCGCCAGCACCTGCGACCTGCGCGCGTCCACCAGGGTGAGGTCGATGCGGTACTGGTCACCGAGCCGGCCGAGCTGGCCGGAGAGGAGATAGTCGGCGCCGAGCGCGTTGCCGATCTCCGCCAGGCAGGAGCTCTCGCTGCAGCCGAGGAGCTGGCGCTGCCGCTCGACCCCCAGGAGGTCGGCGATCACCTGAGGCGTCACCACGTCGAACTTGTTGAACTTCACCACCTCGGCGGAGGCCACCTGGGTGAGCAGCTCCGCGGCGTGGGCGTCCTTGCCGTCCACGTCGTGGAACGCGAGCACGGCGACCTTCGGACGATGCGGCGTCGCAGCCAGCATCGCGCAGAGAATCCAGCTCGCAACCATCGACGCTCCGGGGTTGGTTTCGAGGATAGAGGATCGCCGCTTTAAGTCTTCTGGTCGACGATGCCCTCGTTGGGTCATCCAAGGCGCTTCTTCACCCAAAGTGAAACCTGGATTCAGAAGCCGCTTCGCCTGACGCCTTCGCGAAGCCCCATCCCCCGACTCTTTCCGCGTCTCACGCGGGGAAGGGAGTCGCATTGGCCCGCCTTCGGCGTGACAGCGATGTCGCGCCGTCGCCTCGTCGGGTCCTCGAACCCCGCGAAACGCGTCGACGCGCCGGATGGCATGGCGGTTGCCTCCGTCGCCGGCCATGTCGATCTCGAGGCTCTTCTTGTCGCTGCTGCTCGGCAGCACGATCGCCGCGTGCGGCTGGACGCAGGACCTGGGCGAGACCGCCCAGGCGTTCAATCACCTCGGCGATGCCGGCGTGGCGTCCTCCGCGTCGACCGATGCGGGCTGCGCGCCGAGCGCGTTCGATCCGTTGCTTCCGTATGCGCTGGGGGTGAGCCAGCCCGAGGAAGCCGCGTGGATCGTCCCGGCCGGCGAGGTGAACGTGCCCGTGGTCGGACCCGGGCTCACCAACGTGCTGCACGCGACCGGCGACGGCTGGTGGATCTGGCTCAGCTTCGGCGAGCCGCCCGTCGACGGCGAGCTGCCGCGTTCGCTCGGGCGACCGAGCTGCGCCGAGGACGACGCGCGCCTGTTTGCGGTGCCTGGTCCCGACGGCGGCGGCCGTTTCCTCGAGCGTCCCCTCCATGCCCACGTTCACGTGGTCGACGCGGGCACCGAGCCCGGCGCGCTGCTGGAGCTGGAGCTCACCGAGCTCGCCTACGAGGACGTCGGTGGGGCCGTGGCGCTGCCGGATCAACACCTCTCGGACGTGATCGCGACCTGGTCGAATGACGGCGGCGGCTGACGGCGAAACCCCATCTGCCGTGGGGAAGGGGAGCCAAGTGGGCGCTCGCGTGGATGAGCAGTCAGCGCCCAGCCCGCTTGCGGACCCGGACGCAAATCCCCAGCGTAGCAATTGCGGTCCGTTCACCCGGGAGCTGCCACGTTCGCTGCGTACGTCACCTTCCAGCTCGACGACGCCTTCGACGCCGACCTGCTGCGGAAGATTGCGGAACAGGCCAAGGCTGTTCGTCGGCCTGCCGCAGCTGCGGAACAAGTTCTTCACCGTGGATGTGGCCAACCGACGCGCCATCAACGTGTACGTGTGGGAGAGCGAAGACGCCGCCCGCTCGTTCTTCAGCGAAGGCCTGATCGAGAAGGTGACCCAGCTCTATGGCGTGAAGCCCAAGGTCGAGTTCGCCGAGATCGCCGGCATCGTCGACAACTCGCGGCGAGGGCTCACCCAGGAGCTCGGCGGGACCCCGAGCCCTTAGACGCAGAAACATGACTCACCTTCCCCGCGTGAGACGGGAAGGGGGCGATGGGTTTCGCGAAGAGCGAATGGGCTTCAGACATCCACGACCACATCCCCCTTCGGCCGCGAGCAGCACACCAGCACATTCCCCTCCGCGGGCGCGTCGAGTGGCTCGGGGTCATACGCCACCTCGCCGAGCAGCAGGCCGCTCTCGCAGTTGTGACACACGCCCGTCCGGCACGACCAACGCACGGGCACATCACACGCCTCGGCGAGCTCGAGCAGGCTGCGATATCGAGTCGGGTCCCAACGCGTGCTCAACCCGCTCCGCGCGAACGACACCATCGGCCCCGTCGCTGGCGCGCCCTCGGGCAGATGCGGCGCGCGCCTCGGTCCCGCCACCACGCCCGGGTTGAGCGGAGAGCCGCCCGCGAAGATCTCCGTGTGCACCCGCTCCGGCGCGACGCCCAGCACGGCCAGCGTGGCCGTCATCGCCTCGTTGAAGGCGCTGGGGCCGCACAGGTAGACCTCGGCCGCAGTCGGAACGCCGAGCGCCGCGAACACGCCCGCGTCGAAGTGCCCCGGACGATCGAAGTCGACGCCCAGCCGATCCCCGCCTTCCGGACGGCTGTAGAGCACCTGGCCGTGGCAGCGCTTCAGCGCCTTCACCAGCGCGCGCGACTCCGCAGCGAACGCATGCCCGCGCTTGTTGCGCGCGGCGTGCAGCCACCACACCTCGCGCTCTGAAGACTCAGCCACGAGCGCATGCAGCATGGCCATCACCGGGGTCGCGCCGATGCCCGCGCTCAAGAGCACCACCGGTCCCTTCCCGGGCTGGAGCACGAAGCTTCCCCGCGGAGCGCTCGCGTCCAGGGTGTCGCCCACGCGGACCTTCTGACTCAGGAACGCGCCCGCCACGCCGTGCGGCTCGAGCTTCACGCTGATGCGCCGCACCTCGGCCGACGGCAGCCCGGAGAGCGAGTAGCTGCGGAAGAGGGGCGGCTTGGTCGGATCAGTCCGGAGTCGCAGCACGATGAACTGCCCCGGCAACGCAGCAGGGAGCTCCGCGTCCGCAGGTGGCGCGAGGTCGAACGAGAGCACGTCGACGGCCTCTTGCTGCACGCGCATCACCCGGTGCGGCGCGAACCCTGGCCGCGCGGGACGCGACGCGTACGCGGGCGCCAGCCCGGCGTTTCCGCTCCCGCGATTCTCGAGCAGCGCCTGGAACGAGCCCTTCCACCCGGGCGAGAGCGCGGGGAGCCGCAGCGCCTTCTCCAACTTCTCCCGCGGGTGATGGGGCGAGTAGAGCAGGGCGTTCACCTCGGCGATGGTCATGCGCTCCTTCGCCTGGCCGACGAGCGTGATCTCGTCGCCGGCGCCGACGTCGCCTTCGCGGAGCACCCGCAAGTAGAAGCCGGGCCGACCGCTGGCGGTGAGCAGGGCGGCCATGCGCGGCTCGTCGAGGCGGATGCCCACGCGGTAGCAGGTCACCCGCGGCGCGCTGACCTCGAAGACCGCCGAGCCGATCTCGAATTGGTCGCCCACGCAGACCTCGTCGTCGGGCAGGCCGTCGACGGTGAAGTTCTCGCCAAATTGTCCAAACGTGAAGTCACTGCGGCGGAGCTGCGCTTCCCAGTGCCGGTACGAGGCCAGCTGGTAGACGTAGACCGCGCGGTGCACGCCGCCGTGGCCCAGGAGATCGCCCTGGCCGTCGCCCTCGAGGTTGAGCGTGCGCGCGTGCACCCGGCCGGCGACTGCGCTCTTCCAGATGCCGGTGTGGACCGTCTTCCCTCGCCAGGAGAGGTCCCGCGGCAAGCCGACGTTGACCGAAACCAACTTCGCCACGGAACCTCCCAGGATGCTCAAGGAGTGTTCACGGCGGCGGCGAAACCACATCCCCTTCACGCGAAAGAGCCTTCCGCGACTTCGTCGTCGAGGCGTTTGAGGGCTGGCGGGGCTGAGAGGTCCACGACCCCATCGCCGACCCCTCGCCCCTTCGACCGGGGGAAGGGGAGTCACGTGGGTCGTCGCTTGCTCGCCTCTCGACTCGCACTCCACAGCGGCCATGGCCAACTGACTCCTGATCCCGGAGTCGCCGTGCGCTCGCCCATCCTCGACGCCGTCTTCGTCTCCATCCCCGAGAACTGGGGCGACGGGCGCTGGGAAGTCCCGCTGCGGGACATCCTCGAGTCGCAGGAGGTCATCGGGGAAGGGTGTCCGGTGCCGATGCCTGAGGAATGCCCTCAGCTCGCCTTCTCCGAGCTGCTCGATCCCGAGACCGTGCAGCACTTCGTGGACGCCTGGCAGGCGCTCGAGCTGAGCGCGCAGAAGGCGGGCGGCTCGCTGGTCATCCGCTCGGCGGAGCAGAGCGCGTTCGTTGAGTTGAGCGAGGAGCCAACACCGAATTCATGAAGTCGCGGCCTAGTGGAACGTGTCACACGCCCTCAGCTCGCCCGAGTCATGTCCCGCGCGGAACCAGTGCTTCCGCTCCGCAGATGAGCCGTGCGTCCAGGTCTCCGGCTGCACCGTGCCCGTCGCCTGGCGCTGCAGCCGGTCGTCGCCGACGGACGCCGCCGCGGTGATCGCCTGGTCGAGGTCGCCCGGCTCGAGCAGCCCGCGCTTCTCCGCCGACGCCGCCCACACGCCCGCGTAGCAATCCGCCTGCAGCTCCAGCTTCACCGAGAGCCCGCCTTCGCCCTGGAGCTGCGAGCGGCTGGCGTGCTGCACGCGGTCCGAGGTGCCGTCGAGCTTCTGCAGGTGGTGCCCCAGCTCGTGCGCGATCACGTACGCCTGCGCGAAGTTTCCCGGGGCGCCGAAGCGGGTGCGCAGCTCCTCGAAGAAGGTGACGTCGAGGTACACGCGCTCGTCGTTGGGGCAGTAGAACGGCCCGACCGCCGATTCACCCATGCCGCAGCCGGTGGTGGTGGCGTCGGCGTAGAGCACGACCTTGGCGCGGCGATAGTTGGGCACGCGGTCGGCCCAGGTCTTCTGCACGTCGTCGAGGACGTAGCCCACGAACGCGCGCGCCTCGTCGTGGCCCGCGTGCTGCGCTGGACCCGCCGAGCCGCCGCCAAGCACGGGGCCGAGGAGGTAGCTCGCGGCCCCGATCAGGCCGAAGACCACCAGGCCGCGCTTCCAGCCCAGCCAGTAGATGAGATCGAAGAGCAGGCCCAGGCCGCCGCCGCCGGATTCCCGAGGAGCGCGGTCGCTGCGGCGATCTTCGACGTCGGAGCTGTCGTAGTTGTCGTCGCCGCGCATGGGCGGAAGGTAGCACGCGAGTTGAGAACCTTCGCCGTCGCGAAGCCTTCTCCCCAAGGGGACGCTTCGCAGCCCGTCTCACGCGGGGAAGAAGAGTCGGGAGCGCTGCGTCAAGAGCTCCCGACGACCTGGACGGGGAAGAGGACGGGGTTTCGCGGCTCAATTTCTCCTATCTTTGACCGCACCATGGTCCGGTCCTCGCCCGCGCTTCTCTGCCTCTCCGCCGCGACGCTCGTCGCGCTCCTCGGCTGCCCCAAGTCGCCGCCGCCCAATCCGCTCGAAGGCTGGACGACCGAAGCGGTCAAGGAAGCGGGCTTCCAGGCGAGCTTTCCCGAGCAGCCGACGCGGACCGAGATCCCGAGCGGAGGGCAGCCCGCCCACCTCGTGAAGGCCAAGAAGGACGGCGTCGAGTACTCGGTGATGGCGATGGCGCCTGCCACGGACAAGGAAGCGCTCATCCAGCTGAACGCGCTCTTCGACGGCATCGCCGGACAGCTCGAGAAGGCGGGCGGGCAGGGCACCGACGTCACCGTGAACGGAAAGCGGGCCCGGCGGATCGAGTCGAAGATCGGCGACGACCTGAGCCTCCTGCTCCTCGTCAACGGCAATGATCGCCTCTACGTGGTGGCCGCCCACGGCAGGCGGGGATCCGGGTCGTTCCAGGACGCGACAGCTCAGGCGTTCCTCGATTCGTTCCGCGTGATCCCCGTGGAGGCGACGCCCGCGGCGCTCGAGCTGCCTCCGGTGCTGTGGAAGGACTTCTCGCCGGCTGGCGCGGGGTTCAAGGTCCGCATGCCAGGGAATCCGCCGCCGCTCGAGTCCAGCGCGGATGGGATGAACATCAAGACCTACGCCGTCGACGCGCCCAATGGGCGATTTGCCGTGGACGTCATGCAGCTGAAGGACGGCCGCGCCATGCCCGAGGGCGCGCTCGATCAGTTGATCGAGACGACCACGAAGCGGGTTCCAGCCACCTCGACCGGAAGTCACGGTCCGCGCTTCAGCTTGGATGGCGCCCCCGCGAACGATCTCCTGTTCGTCGGGACGAGTGGCCCGAGCCGGCTGGCGATCCGGTTGGTCCAGGCCAAGGACCGCATCTTCAAGGTGAGCGTGCTGACGTCTCAAGCCAAGGAGAGCGCCGAAGAGAAGGCCTTCTTGACCTCGTTCCATCTGGAAGGTCATCCGTAGCGAACGGATCTCGCGGCGATGGGCGACGCGAAAGACACCTGGCTCGAGCCCGCACTGCTCGACGCGGAGTCGCGCTGGCCGCAGGTGCGCTTCCGCTCCGACGAAACCCGCGCGGCGTTTTCGCGCACGCTGGATCGACGCTCGACCGATTCGCGCCAACCGGCTGCCGCAGCCGAGCTCCTGCTCGCGTCGGCGTGCGCCGCGGGCGACGAGGCCGCGCTCACCGCGGTCGACGCGCTGCTCGCGCTCGAGGTGGCGCGCGCGGTGCGGCCGATTGCGGCGGAGCTGGTCGACGACGTGGCCCAGCTGGTCCGCGAGCGGCTCTTCGTGGGAACGCCGCCGCGCATCGCCGACTACGCGGGCGACGGTCCACTCGGCGCGTGGCTGCGTGCGGTCGCGGTGAGGACCGCGCTCAACGCCAAGCGTCCCGCCGAACGCGAGGAGCCCATCGGCTCGACGCCGGACCAGCCGCTCGCCGATCCCGACCCCGAGCTGGCCTTGCTGCGCGCGCGTTACCGCGAGTCGTTCCGCGCGGCGTTCGCTCAGGCCATCGCCGCGCTGTCGCTGCGCGAGCGCACCGTGCTCCGCCTCGCCACGCTCGACGGCCTGAGCCTCGCGCGCATCGGCGCCATGTATCGCAAGGACGCGTCCACCATCTCGCGCTGGCTGGCCGAGACGCGCCAGTCCCTCCTTGCTGCTACCCGTGCGCGGCTCGCCGCTGAGCTCGGCACGCCCAGCAGCGAGCTCGACAGCCTCATGCGCGCGGCGGACAGCGAGCTCACGGTGAGCTTGGCGCGGCTGCTGGCGTCGGCGAAGCCGTAGCGCCTTCGCGTGGAGAAGAGGCTTTTCAGCCACTTGCACCGCGAAATGCAAGGCCCTCCGCGAGCCCGTGTCGGCTCAGCAGGAGGAAGCCCATGAACCGAAACCTGTCCTGTCTCGCTGCCGTCGCCGTCGTCCTCTTCGCCGTCCCCGCCTTCGCCGCCGAGGGCACCGCCCAGCCGCCGCTCACCCTCCGCGCTGGCCAGAACCTGGTGCTCGACGTCGCGGACATCTCGAAGATCGCAGTGGGCGATCCCGGCGTCGCCGACATCAAGCCCATCGGCGAGAACAGCCTGCTCGTGGTGGGCGTGAAGGAAGGCAAGACCTCCATCCGCGTGTGGAAGTCGAACAAGGAGGTGCTCACCTGGGAGGTGACGGTCACCCGCGCCGATGCGAAGTCGGCGCCCACGCCCGGTGCGGAGATCGTGAGCCTGAAGGTCGGCGCCAAGACCTCCAAGTCCGCGCCCAACCTCTCGCGCGTGGCCGTGGGCGATCCCGCGATCGCCGACGTGAAGCCCACCGACGCCGGCATCGACATCCAGGGCAAGGCGCCGGGCAGCACCACCATCGTCCTCTGGGTCGAGGGCGGGTCGCGCAAGGTGATCGAGGTGCAGGTGTCGCCGTAGGCTTGGGCCATGTCCGCGCTGCCTTCGGGCTGCCCCGACGAGAACGTGCTGCTCCGCGTCGCGCTTGGCACCAGCGCCGACGCGGAGCTCGCGCTCGTGGAGGCGCACCTCGACACCTGCGATCGCTGCCGGCGCACGCTCGTCGCCGCGGCCAGTGAAGTCGCCTCGCCTCCGCCCCGCGCTGCCGCCAGCCTGCAGCACGGCGAGCAGGTGGGCCGCTACGTCGTCGAAGAGATCCTCGGCGTGGGCGGCATGGGCGTGGTGTACGCCGCGCGCGATCCCAGCCTCGACCGCCGCGTGGCCATCAAGGTCATGCGCAACCCGGAGCACGAGCCGAGCGGCGCGCGGCTCCGACGCGAAGCGCAGGCCATGGCCAAGCTCGCGCACGCCAACGTGGTGCCGGTGTTCGAGCTGGGCGAGTGGAACGGGAAGCTCTTCCTGGCCATGGAGCTGGTGGAGGGCCAGACGCTGGAGATCTGGCGGCGAGGAAAGCCATCGCCGGAGCTCCTGGTGCAGGCCTTCATCGACGCCGGTCGCGGATTGGCGGCGGCGCACGCGGCGGGCGTGGTGCACCGCGACTTCAAGCCGGCCAACGTGCTCCTGGGCAAGGACGGCCGCGCGCGCGTGACCGACTTTGGGCTCGCCCGTCCCGACGGCGCACCGCTCGAGCCCCGCGCGTTCAGCGAGCCGATGCCGGTAGAGCTCACGCGCACGGGCGCGATGCTCGGCACCCTCGCGTACATGGCGCCGGAGCAGCTCGAGGGAAAGCCCGCCGACGCGCGAAGTGATCAGTTCGCGTGGTGCATCGGCCTTGCGGAGGCGCTCACCGGGAAGCGGCCGTTCGACGGGACGGACGCGGCGTCGCTGCACGCTTCGATCGCGCGAGGCCCGCGGCTCGACGGTGTGCCGACCGCGATTCGTCGCGTGCTCGCGCGCGGGCTTTCGATCGACCCGGCTTCGCGATTTCCCTCGATGGATGCGCTGCTCGATGCGCTCGAGGCCACACAGCGTCGGCGGATCGCGCGTTGGGTTGCGGGTGGTGCAATCGCGCTGCTCGGCGTGGTGATGGCAGCGGTCCTCGTGTCCGCGCAGAAGCCTGTCGCCTCGCTCGACGCGCCGGCAGTCGTCGACGCGAGCGCGATGCGCGCCGAGCCGATGCCCGCCGACGGGACCATTCGCGTGACGGCAGGCGTCGTGAAGCGGCTGTGGATCCCCGGGCTGGCGCGCGTGGCCGTCGGCGACTCGGAGATCTCCGATGTGAGCGTCGCCGGTGAGAACGTGCTCGAGATCGTGGGCAAGCGCGCGGGACACACTTCTGTGGTGGCCACCAGCGGCACCGAGACGAAGCGCTGGGAGCTCGAGGTCGCCCCGGCGGGGCCCACGCGCTCGACGTTGAAGTTGCGCGTCGGGAATCAGGAGGTGATCGACACCGTCGGGACCGAGAAGCTGGCCATCGGCGATCCCGACATCGCGGACATCAAGCCCATCGGCGAGCGGCAGGTGCTCGTCGTGGGCATGAAGGCAGGAAGTACGGAGCTGACGATTTGGGAAGTTGGCGGCGGGCGGAGGCAGGTGGCGATCGACGTGGCGGGGCCGTAGAAGAGCGCCAACATCGATCGCCCCTACGGCGCGCAGGGCACCAAGAGCTGCACCGCGCCCACCGTCGGCCCGCTGCGGCGCGGATTGCCGAAGATGTCGACGTCGAAGGGCGACGGGCCGTAGTCGTCGATCGCGCTTTGGATGAGAGAGCACGCCGGCAAGTAGGGCGCGGTGCTCGGCGCCGGGTTCAGGTTCCACGAGGTGTCGGAGAGCAGATCCGCGAGCCCGCGGCTGGTGGAGTCCCAGCTCAGGAGCAGGTCGCGCATGCACGCGTCGGGCGTGCCGGTGGCGCACGCGGCGCGGACCACGCAATGGCTCGCGTCCGCCGAGCAGTCATTGAGGTAGGCGAAGTTCCCCGAGGCGCTGAAGGTGGGCATCTGCGCCTCGAGCGACGCCAGGGTGGTGAACGTGGACGGCGTGTTGGGACACGACGCGGCGACATCGGGTCCGTAGATGCCGTCGTAGCTCTCGTTGATGAAGAGGTTGCCCTTGAACCCGCTGATCAGCGTGGGCTGCGGACACTGGTCGAGGTACACGCCGCCCGACTGGCTCCCGCTCCCCACCAGGATGTTGTTGTTCACGGTGATGGTGTGCCCCGAGTGCGAGTCGTTCTCCAGCCAGAGCGCGTAGCCCGGGCTGGAGCCGCTCCCTCCGGCGTAGATCATGTTGTGCGCCACGATGGTGGGCTGGAACTGGACCGAGCCGAAGCGCAAGCCGATGGAGGTCGCGCTCGACTGCGGGTTGCCCGCGTGGATGAAGTTGTTGACCACGTTGGTCTGCGCGTGCGCGCCGAGGAGCTTGATGCCCGTGGTGGAGCCGGAGCTGTCGCCGCCGTAGATCTTGTTGCCCACGATGTTCGTGGTGATGGTGGCGCCGTTTCCGCCGCCATTGTCGAAGATGGCGAAGCTCCCGGACCCGCCGCTGGCCGGAGTCCCGCCGTGGATCACGTTCCCCAGAACGTCGACGCCCTGGGTGCACGACCAGAGCAGGTAGAGGCCCACGCTCGCCGCGTCGACGCTGCTGTTGGCGGTCCCCGTGCCCCCGAAGATGGAGTTGCGCTCGAGGGCCAGGCCGGCCGTCTGGGTGAGCGCGAGGGGATTGTCGAGGAAAACGCCGGCCGAGCCCGCCACGCCGCTCTGGACCAGGGCCTTTCCCGCGCCGCCCTCGATGCGGTTGTCGTGGATGTGCGGGCCGGTGGAGGACTGCACGTCGATGGCCACGCTGCCGAGGTACTGCGCGTTGCCCTGCACCTGGCCTTTGCCGCCGCGGATGACGTCGTGGTGGATCTCGGGCGAGCCCGCCGTCACCATCACGCCCGCCGAGCCCACGCCCGAGACCGAGCTCCCGCCGCCGCCGCCCTCGATGACGCAGTTGGAGAGGGTGGGGCTCGCGCCCCCGGCGACCTCCACGGTGTGGAACTCCGCCGCGCCGCTCGCAGGCGGGCCGGTGATGGTCAGGCCGTCGATGACCACGTCGTTGCCGATGGGGGTCGAGCTCGCGTCGATCTTCAGGGTGTACGCGCTCGAGGTCGACGAGCAGGTGAGGGTGGTCTGGTTCGCCGGGGCACCCGCCGCGAAGTAGGGCGTGCCTCCATCAGCGAGCGCGGGATCGAAGCAGAGCTGAGGACGGCCGTTGAAGGCGCAGTCGTAGCCGCCCTTGATCGACACGGGCTGGTTCAACACCACGGACTCATCGAGCTGGCCGGCGCAGATGTGGATCTCCGAGCCGGTCGGCGCGCCCACGGTCGCGGTTATCGCCGCGCCGAGGGTCTTCTTCGGCAAGGCTTTCGAGCCGGGGTTGCCGTCGTCTCCGTTGGTGGGATCCACGTAGAAGATCGTGCCCGCGGGGGTCGCGTCCGCGAGGCAGGGATCCGCCTGCGGGCCGACGGGCCGGGTCTGTGCCGGCGGCCCCGCGTCCGGGAGCCCCGTGCTCCCCGACGAGCCCGAGCTGCCGCCCGAGCTCGACGAGGCGGAGGAGCCTGGACCGCTCCCGGTGCTGGAGCCGGTCGCTGTCGTGGTCGTGGTGGAGCTGGAGCTGTTGCTCCCCGTCGATGTGGTCGACGCCGAGCCCGTGTCGCTGGCGGTGGTCGCGCCGGTGGAGGAGGCGGTGGTCGTGCCGCCCGAGGACGCGCCGCTCGCGGTGGTCGCGCCGGTGGAGGCGCCGGTGCTGGCGCTGGCGGTGTCCGCGACGCAGATGCCGAGCGACGCGTCGCAGTGACCGACCTTGCAAGGAAGATCGGGGCCGCAGGTCTTGGAGCTGTCCGCGAAGAAGAGACAGGCCGAGCTCGGGAGCGCCAGGCACATCACGGCGAGGCGCATGGCCAGCCCGCGTCGAAGGGCGGCGCTCATGGCGAGCCCTCCGTCGCCGGCGCGCCGGCGATCCACCAGGCCCCGCCTGCGCCCGCGGCCACGATTCCCACGCCGGTGAGCACGGTGGAGATCACCGCGCGGTTGTGCACGGCGGAGCGATCGTCGCTCACCACCTTGGATGACTGCGCGTTCTGGATGTCCGACTGGAGGGTGTTCTCCGAGGAATGCGCCATCACCCCCACCACGGCGCTGGCGACCAGCGCGGCGGTGCCCACGGCCAGGAGCACATAGGAGCCCGTCGGGTGGCCCTCGGGGGGCGCGCTCGCCTCGAGCCCACCCGCTGGGGTCGGAGGTACCTTCGGCGTCGCGGTGAGGTTGGGCTTGCTGTCGCCCGCGTGGGCGTCGGCGACGTTGGGCTTGGCTCCGCCGGCGCGCGCGTCGGTCATCAGCTTCGGGACCATCTCTTCGAACGCGGCGAGCAGGCCCTGCACCGCGGTGCCCTTCACCAGCCGCCGCTGGGCGCCGACGGCGATGCCCTTCTGGTTCACCGCGCTCAGGCTCACCGCGAAGCTCGACTCGAGCACCGCGATGTTGCCCAGCACGATGTAGTCGGCGCCCATCGCGCCGCCGAGCTCGGCCAGACAGCTCGACTCCGCGCAGCCCAGGAGCTGCCGCTGCCGGTCCAGGCCCAGCACCGCGCCGATCTGCGAGGGGGTGATGATCTCGAAGCCCTGGTCGCGCACGGCCCCGGCGAGGAAGTCGTCGAGCGTCTTCAGCGTGGCGGGCTCGATTCCTCGCACCGCAGGCAGGTCGAGCACCATCACCCGCGGTTGCTTGGACTGCGCCGCGCGAGCGGGCGAAGCGCCGAGCACGAGGCTCAGCGCGAGGGCGCCTCGGATCACGAGGTGCACGAGCCAATTTGGGAGAGGGGAGTGGGCGAGGCGCGGCGAGGAACGACGAGTGCAACGCGGAGTCAGCGTCATGAGGCGGAATGATAGGCGAGGCTCGTGCTCTTCGTCTCTCCGCGCAGCCTCGACGGGATCAATCTTGTTCCCTGGAGCTGGCGCGAGCAGCTGGAGCAAGGCCGAGGGCTTCTAAAACTCTCGCCACGCGTCGAACCACTTCGTCGCTTCCTTCTGCGGAACCTGCGCGGTCACCCGCTCGACGAGGCGCGCGTACGCCGCGTCGATCTCCTCGCGCATGATGGTGTCGATGTCGGCCTCGACCGCGTTGAACGTATCCACGGCTGTGGGAGGCGCTTCCCAGCGCCGACAAGTTGGTCTCCGGACGTGGTGGATGCGGGAGCGGCTACCAAGCTGCGACCGACACCTTGTCTCCCTCCATCCCGCGTAGTCTGATCAGCCCAGCAAGGCCGGCCGTTCGCAGTCGAGGAGCTCCATGCGTCGCGCCGCGGTGCTGCTCTTCGTTCTCGCCGCCTGCGATCACAAATTGCCTCCGCAGTTCCCCGTCTGCGCGGACGCGCCGGTCGTCACCGACGCAGGCACCGCGGTCACGGCCACCTACTACGGCGACATCAAGCCCATCCTCGACGGTCGCTGCATCGGCTGCCACACGGCGGGCGGGCTCGCGCCGTTCTCGCTCGATTCATTCGATCTCGCGTCGGCCAACGCCGCGCTGATGGCCGCCGACGTGCAGACGCGCCACATGCCGCCCTGGCTTGCTGACCACTGCTGCCAGGAGTACCGCGACTCGCCGCAGCTCACGCCGGAGCAGATCGCGCTCTTCGGCGCGTGGCTCGACGCGGGCACGCCGCTCGGCGACCCAGCCGATGCGGGCGCGCCGATTCCCACGCTGGGCATGTCGCGTGTGGACGTCGAGGTCGGCATGGGCGCGCCGTACACGCCGCATCAACAAAACGAGCTGCGCTGCTTCACGCTCGACTGGCCGGAACAAACCACGAAGTTCGTCACCGGCATCAACTTGAAGGTGGGCAACCGCTCCATCGTGCACCACGTGATCCTCTACGTGGTCGACCAGGGCAGCGCCGACTCGCTCAAGAAACAAGAGAACGCCGACGGCCAGCCCGGCTTCGACTGCACCGGCGGTCTCGTGGGCGCGAACGTCACCGGCGGGCTCGCAGGTTGGCAGCCCGGCTCGCAGGGCCTCGACTTCCCCGACCACACCGGCACGAAGGTCGAGCCACACTCGGCCATCGTGATGCAAATCCACTACAGCCTGGAGCACGGCGGCAGCGGCTCGGATCAAACGACGCTGCAGCTCGAGGCCTCCGACTCGGCCACCGAGCTCAAGGGCATCGCCGTGGGCGATCTGCTCTGGATGGCGAACGGCTCGATGCGCATTCCCAAGGGCGCCGTCGACTACCCGTACACCACGGAGATCCACCCGATCGATCTCTACTCGAGCGGCAATCCGATGCTGCTCTACAACGTGTCGCTTCACATGCATCAGTTCGCGACGCACGGGTTGCTCACGCTCGAGCACGCCGACGGCACGCGCGAGTGCCTGCTGCAAGTGTCGAACTGGGACATGGGCTGGAACGGGACCTTCTGGTTCGCGCAGCCGCTGCGCGTGGTCTCCGGCGACAAGATCTTCCTGGAGTGCGACTTCACCAACACCACCGACCACGACCTGGTCTGGTCCAACTCCGGCGAGATGTGCGCCGGCTTCGGCACGTACATCGATGCGCACTGAGCTCGTGGCCATCGTCGTCGCGGCTGCGGGCGCGCTCGGCTGCGCCTCCGCGACGAGCTTGTGCACCGCGCGCAACCTGGCCGAGGGCGAGACGCAGCTTGGCGTGGGCTTGAAGGCGCCGTGGCCCGTTGCGGAAGTGGGAATTCGCCGCGGGCTCACCGACAGAATCGAGCTCGGCGCGCAGGGCGGCGGGTTCGTGAGCCGCCCGCTGACGATGGTGAGCGCGCTCGCCGATGTGAAGGCCCAGCTGCACCGCGCCGCGACGCCGAATGTCGGCTGGGACCTCGCGCTGGATCCGTCGGTGGGCTACGAGAGCTTCGAGGCCACGGGCGCGCCGATTCGCTCGGTGAACGGCGGCCTCGCGCTGCTCGTGGGACACGGCATCGGCAATGGGCACCAGGTGGTGCTCGGCCCGCGGATGATCGAGAGCCTGCTCTGGGACGCGAACTCCGAGCCGACCTGGGTGCCGTCCTGGGGCGCGTCGCTGGCGGTGGCCTTCGCGGTGAGCAATCGGGTGCAGCTCATTCCCGAGTGCACGGTGATGTATTCGCCCGTGACCTACAACACGAAGCAGGGCATTCCGATGGCGCAGTGCGCGCTGGGAGTGCTGGTGGGGAATGGGCCAGGTGATGCGGCGCAGCGGTGACACGGGATCGTCGGCGCTGGAAAGCGCCTCCCACGAACTCAGTATTCAAGTTTGGTGGGCAAGCTTGGAAGGATCGATGTGGAAGTGAGCCTGTGGGAGGCGCTTCCCAGCGCCGACCTCATCCAGGCAGGCCGATGAAGTAGCGCATGAAATAGAAGAAACCCACCCACGCGATCACCGGTCCCAGCGCGGCGACCCACATCGGAACCGGGTTCGTCTCAACGCGCGACTTCTCGTCGACGTCGGCCTGCGAGAGCACCCACTGGAAGAAGAACACGAGGATGGCGATCACCAGCGCGAACGCCGAGAAGGCGGTGGTGTCCGAGATGTCGTTCATCCCGAACTCGTCGTGGGTCGCGCCGCTGAGCGCCAGCGCGTAGAGCCCGAAGAGCACCGTGAGCTTGTAGGTGTAGCGCCACAGCTCGCGCCTGAGCTCGCGCTTCGGCGCGTTGTGATCTTCGTTGTAGGCCTGGAGGGCGCGCTCGATGGTGTCGTGCGCGCGCGCGGCGTCGGTCTCGGCGACCTGGAGCAACGCCGTGCGCACGCGGACTGCGCTGTCGGCGCCGCAGTAGCTGCAGCGCGCGAGCGCCGCGTCCTCGACCACTGCGAGCGGCGCTCCACAACGTCGACACATGGCCGGTCCGCCCGGCGTGAGCGGCGGCCGCGCGCGGAACAGATTCACCAGGAGCGCCCGCGCGCGCGTGCGCCGGCTCGCATAGACGCCGAGCGCTCGCGGCACGAACACGAAGATCCACATCACCACGCCGGTGAAGATCATCTCGGTGACGTCGTTGTCGTCGGTCGGCGGGAGATGAAAGCGCTTCACGGCGGCCTGCAGGATCAACGTCGCGCACATCATGGCGCTGAGGAGCACCGGCACCATGAACGCGAGCAGGTAGCCCACCAGCGACCAGTCGAACATCCGCGCCAAGACCTGCGTGGCGTACCAGGGCGGCGCGTCGAGCTTCGCGAAGAGGGCCTCGGCCTGGGCGTGATCGGCGGCGTCGCGGGTGTGCAGATCGCGCAGCCGGCGGTAGTCGTCGGGCAGCGGCGTCGTCGCGTGGCAGAAGGGACAGGCGACCGTGTCGCCCGTGCCCAGCGGAAGCGGAGCCGCGCAGTTGCTGCAGGTGAGCACGCGGACCGCCGGCGCTTCGGGCGCCGGCGCGGCCTGGGCCTTGTGGCTCATGCGGCGATCATCGCACGCGGCGCGCTTCTCACCGAGGGCGCGCTTCGACCTCGCCGCGGCTCGGGTGGCAAGATGGAGAGGCCATGTCGACCGAACGCTCAATCTCGTCGCACCGCACACGCTTCGTGACCGTCGCGCTCAGCCTGCTGCCGCTGCTGGGCTGCCCCGTCCACGAAGAGGCGCTGCCCTTCGGCCTCTGCAAGCTCTACGACGCCCCCGCGCTCGACGCGGCCATCGCCAAGGGCCTCAACGTCAACGCCGGCTGCTGCGACGAGCACATGATTGGCGAGTGCTCGGTCCCGCGACCGAACTCGACGCTGTTGGTCCACGCCATCGAGTCGAAGCGAGCCGATGCGGTGAGGGTGCTTCTCGCCCACGGCGCCGATGTGAATGCGCCCTCGAGCACGGGCCTTCCGCTCGGCATCGCGATTTCGATGGGGCAAGCGGAGGTGGTGGAGCAGCTGCTTGCGAAGGGCGTGAACGACGCCTCGCGCGATCAGGGCCTGCACATGGCCGCGCACGCGGGTCAGGTCGACGCCGGCAAGCGCCTCATCACCATGCAGCCCGCGGCGCAGCGAGGCGCGGCCTGCGCGTTGCTCGAGTGCAGCGTGGTCCCCGAGCTGGTGCAGCAAGGGCGCCCCGAGCTGCCGCGGCAGCGCGAGCTCTTGCTCTGGGCCATCCAGAATTGCCCCGATCCCAACTTGAAGTGTGAAGGCGACGAGCACCTCTTCACGCAGATCGCGCGCGACGATGCCAACGCGCCGCTCGTCGAAGCGCTGCTCGCGAAGGGCGCCGACGTGAATGCGCCAGAGCGGAACAACCGCACGGTGAAGGAGTACCTGCGGCACTTCAACGACTACGACTCGCGGCCGCGCATCAAGGCGCTGCTCGAGGCAACGCACTGAGGCTCAGTCGTCGATGCCCTTGCCGGCGAGGATCCGCGGCGTGTGCTTCTTCACGCGGTCCTCACGCGTCTTCGACTGTTTAGCCTGTGAAACATAATAAATATATCCACGCTGCCGGCCAGGCGTGAGGGCCTCGAACGCGCGCTCCAGGGCCGGGTTGTCGTCGAGCGCCTTCTGAAGCTCCTCCGGCACCGTGTACTCGGAGTGCTTCTTCAGCTTCACCTTCAAGCCGGCTTTCTCGAGCTTGAGCGCGCGCTCGATGTAGTCGGCCAGGACCTTCTTGTTCTTCTTGATCTCGGCAAGGCTCTTGAGCCGGATCTGACGCGCGGCCTGCACGTTCTCCGTCTGCTGGATGAGGATGCCCTCGGGGTCGTCGAGGATGGCGCCCTTGAAGAACAAGTACGCGACGTACTCTTTGAAGGCATGAATCAGGACCACGTTCCCGCCCTCGAACGCGTAGCAGGGCCAGCCCCACTTGAGGTCCTCGTCGAGCCCGGAGTCGAGGGCGATGGCGCGCAGCGCTTTGATCTCGTCGACCCAGCCGCCCTCGTGCCAGCTGAAGAACTTGTCGACCTTGGGGCTGGTCTTTTGAGCGGCTTTCTTGGCCATGGTCCGTGACCCTCTGAATCGAGAGGTGACCATAGCGCTTACGCCACACGGGCGGCATGGCAGAGTGCCGGTCCAGGGAGGCCGCCCCATGACCGACGCCGACGTGAAGAGCTGGTTCGCCGAATACCTCTCCACCTTCGCCGCCTGCGGCCGAGGTGAGCGCGAGCTGAATGCGCTGCTCGGGTACTACGGCGTCCCGATCCTGGTGACGACCGACGGCGGCTCGAGCGCGCTCACCAGCGACGCGCAGGTCCTCGCGATGGCCAAGCAGCAGATCGACGGGATGCGCGCCCAGTACGACCACAGCGACCTCCTCGAGGCGAGCGTCAGCGTGGTGAACGCCAGCTCAGCGCTCTACCGCGGCGAGTTCGCGCGCGTGCGCAAGGACGGCACGGAGATCAACCGGCTGCTCGTGAGCTACCTCATCACCGAGGGCGCGAGCGGACGGCGGATCTCGGCGCTGCTCGTGCACCACCGCTGAGCGTTTACGGGTAGAGCCCTACGCCGCGCGGCGGCGCATCGAGTCCGGCGTGGGCGAGACCCTGCCCGTGAGCGCGCCGGGGTTCGGGATGCGCATCAGCGCCGTGTTGCCGAAGCCCGACGACGCGCTCCGGAGCCACAGCGCGCCGCTCCGCGGCTCAGCACCGAAGGTGCCGCCGCCCAAGCTCCACGCGCGGACGGTCCAGCAGCAGCGCCAACGCGCGCGCCTGAGGCTCCGTGTCACACCGGTATTCCTGGGTGCCGAGCTGGGTGGCGAGGCGAACCATCCAGAACGGACCCTCGCGTCGAATGCTGGAGCGCGTTGCAGTCATGTCGTCCTCGCGGTCTTGCCTCCCTGCCTCAGCAAGCGCCGTTCCAAGGTCGCCTCACGGAGAGAGGGCTGAATCGGCGTGCGTTCGCTGCGGCGGCGACGTCGCGTGACGCAGCTCTTGCGGGCCCCTCGGCGATCTGGGTCAAGGCTCCGGCGAGGGGCCGTTCAGATCCACGCGATCGGGCAGCTCGTTTTCATCGTCGTGCGCGTGCGGAAACGGCTCGGCCAGCGCCACGCCGAGCGCATCGATCGCCGCCACGAGCCCCTCGGTGAATGCGCCGCGCGAGAAGTGTCGACGCAGGATCGCCGCGACCTCGTCCCAGAGGTCCTGGCCGGTGCGCGCGTGCACGCCCGCGTCACCGAGCACGGCGAAGCGGCGCCGCCCGGGCACCACGAAGATGAGGACGCCGTTGCGCTCGCGGGTCTGCCGCATGCCCAGCCGCTCGAACGCGCGCTCCGCCGCGGCCTGCACGCTTCCCCAGAACAGCGGCGCCACCGAGACGCGGAGCTCCGCCGAGGTCTTCTGCTCGGCCTCGCGCAACGCCCGCTCGATGCGCGGGAGGTCGAGGGTGCGGATCCAGCCGTCTCGGGTCCGGAGCATTGCCCACCTCACCAGGAGCCGCTGGCGCCGCCGCCGCCGGAGCGTCCGCCGCCGCCGGAGAAGCCGCCGCCCGAGGAGCCGCCGCGGCGGCTGTTGCCGCTCAGCAGGTTGAACAAGAGGAACATCGCCAACCGCGGATGGGTGATCGCGAAGGCGAGCAGAATCACCGCCACGATCACCAGCAGGACCAGCTGCGCAGGACTGACGTGAAGCTGCGGCAGCTGTGGATTCGTCGGGGCAGGGGCCTCGCCGCTGATGCGCGCCAGCAGCGCGTCCACCGAGCCCGACACCGCGCCGTCCACGTCGCCCGCTCGCAGCCGCGGCACCGCCACCTCGCGGATGATGCGCGAGGCCACCGCGTCGGGGACCACGGGCTCGAGCCCGTAGCCCACCTCGATGCGCATGTGCCGGTCCTGCATGAACACGAAGACCGCCACGCCGTCGTCGAGCTTCTTCTGGCCCACGCCCCAGGCCTCGAAGGTGCGCGCGGCCCAGTCTTCGAGCGGCACGTCGCCGGTCGAGCGGCCGATCCAGACGATCACCTGGTGCCCGGTGGCTTGCTGGTAGGCCTCGAGTCGTTGATCCAGGCGCTCGCGCGTCGGCGCGCTCAGCGCCCCGTCGGGATCCGTCACCCAGCGCGTGGGGGCCGGCGGCGGCTGGAACGCGCCCAACAACAGCAGCGCGCCCAGGCCCAGCGCGAGCGCGCCGCCGAGGGTGGACAGGCGTCGCATGGGCCTAGAACTTCACCTTCGGCGCGTGGGTGGCCTCGGGCTCGGCCTGGAAGTAGGGCTTCTCCGCGAACTTCGCGCCCGAGAGGTTGGCCACGAACACGGTGGGGAAGCTGTCGCGCTTGGCGTTGAAGTCGCGGGAGAGCTCGTTGAAGCGCATGCGCTCCACGGCGATGCGGTTCTCGGTGCCCTCGAGCTGGGCGAGGAGGTCGCGGAAGGCGTCGGTGCTGCGCAGCTGCGGATAGGCCTCCACGCTCACCAGGAGCCGCCCCAACGCGCCGCCCAGGTTCTGCTGGGCCTGCTGGAACTTCGCGAACTCGTCCGGGTTCTGAAGAATCGCCTCGGTGGCCGTGGTGGTGACCTGCGTTGCCTTGGCGCGGGCCTCGGTGACCTCGGTGAGCGTGCTCTTTTCGAAGTTGGCCGAGCCCTTCACCGTCTCCACCAGGTTGGGCACGAGGTCGAGGCGGCGCTGGTAGGCGTTCTGCACCTGACCCCACTGGGCGCGCACCGCCTGGTCGGAGCGCACCAGGCCGTTGTAGCTGCCCACGCCCCAGACGCCGAGCAGCACCAGCAGCGCCACCAATCCGATTCCGAACCACTTGCCCATGAGGTCCTCCGAAGCTCGTGCTGGGCGGATGTGCAAGAGCAGGGCCCGGGCGCCGCGAGGGTTTTCCGCGCAACCGCTGCGCGAAGACGCGTGCGGACGAGGCTCGTCGAAAAGCTTGCGCGCGAACGATCTCGCTCGTCAGGAGGGGAGCGCTCGCGGAAGATCGCGGCATGCCCACTCGAGACGCCTTCTGCAACTCCTGCGGCACGAAGTATCCCTTGCCGCTCGCGTATCCGCGCACGTGCACGTCGTGCAAGCAGATGGTCTGGGCCAACCCGATCCCGGTGGGCGTGGGGCTGGTGCCGGTGCAGGTCGGCGAGCGCACGGGGCTGCTCGTGATTCGACGCGCGATTCCGCCCGGCGTGGGCAAGCTCGCGCTGGTGGGCGGCTTCGTGGAAGAGCACGAGTCTTGGCAGCGCGGGCTCGCGCGCGAGGTGCACGAAGAGGCGAACGTGGTCGTCGATCCGGCGCGCGTCGAGCCGCTGTGGTTCGTCTCCAGTGAGCCGAAGCCGAACCGCGTGCTGCTCTTTGGGATCACCGAGCCCATCGCAAAGCTCCCGCCCTTCGAGGCCGACGGCGAGACGTCCGAGCGCGGCGTCATCTTCGGGCCGGAGGGACTCGATCCGATCTTTGCCTTCCCGCTGCATGCCGAGGCCGCGCGCCGATATTTTGCGGCGCGAAAGATCAGCGGGCCCAATGCGTTCACGTCGATTTAGCGAGGTCCATCAATGAGTCCGACCAAGCGCGCGAACAAGAAGCCCACGACCTTCACCGCCGAGGAGCGCGCGGCGATGAAGGAGCGCGCGCGTGAGCTCAAGGCGGGCGACGTCGACGGCACGAAGGCCGTGCTCGAGAAGATCGCTTCGCTGCCCGAGCCGGATCGTTCGATGGCCAGGCGGATTCACGCGATCGTGCTGTCGGCCGCGCCATCGCTCACGCCGCGGCTCTGGTACGGCATGCCCGCCTACGCGCGCGACGAGAAGACGATCTGCTTGTTCCAGAGCGGCCAGAAGTTCAAGACGCGCTACGCGACGCTCGGCTTCAGCGACAAGGCCAAGCTCGACGATGGAGAGATGTGGCCCAACGCGTACGCGCTCACGAAGCTCACGCCCGACGTGGAAGCGAAGATCGCCGCGCTGGTGAAGAAGGCCGTCGGCTGATCATGGCCGCGCGTACACGCGCACGTAGTCCACGAGCATCTGCTGCGGAAACACGGTGGTGGCGTCGGGCGAGCCCGGCCAGCTTCCGCCCACGGCGAGATTCAACAATAAATAAAACGGCTCGCGGTCGAACTCCCAGGTTCCACTGCCGCCGACGTCCGCCGGCGTGTGCGTCTCGTAGAGCGCGGTGTCCACGTAGAAGCGGATGACTTGAGGCTCCCACTCGATGGCGAACACGTGGAAGTCGTCGGAGTACGGCACGGGCAAGCTGTACGCGAGCCCGGTGTTGAAGCCCGGCGCGTGCAGGCTGCCGTAGGCGTTGTCGGGCTCCTTGCCGATGTTCTCCATCACGTCGATCTCGCCGCAGGCAGGCCAACCGGCTGAGTCGATGTCGACGCCCATCATCCAGAACGCGGGCCACATGCCCTGGCCCGTCGGGACCTTGATGTTCGCCTCGAAGCGGCCGTACTGCTGCGAGAAGAGCCCGAGCGAGTTCACCTTGCCGGAGGTGTAGAGGCAGGTGTTGCCGTTCACCGGGTAGCTGCACGTCAGGCTCGAGTCGGTGTTCTCGCGCGCGGTGATGACCAGGTTCCCGCCTTGCTGGATCACGTTCTGCGTCCCCGGCGTGTAGTACTCGAGCTCCTGGTTGCCCATCCCCGAGCCGCTGACCTCGTTCTGCCACTTGCTCGGATCCGCCGGGACGTCGTCGCCGCCGTCGAACTCGTCGCTCCACACGAGCACCCAGCCGCCGTCGCCGCCGGAGGTGCTGCCGCTCGATCCTGTCGAGCTCGTCGAGCTGCTCGTGCCCGTGGAACCGCTCGAGCCCGACGAGCTCGAGGTGCTGGAGCTGCTCGTCGTCGTGCTCGTGGATCCCGAGGTCGGACTCCAGGTGTCGATGCGGAAGAGCGTGAAGCGCGCGCCCGCGCCGGCGGTCTGATCGGTGGTGCTCTCGAGGAGGCCGAGCTGGCCGTGGGCGCTCGGCGCGCCGTCGTTGCCTTGAAGCACCTGCTCGCCATCGAGCCAGACCGTGATCGTGCCCGCACTGCGCTGCACACGGAGCACGTGCGCGACGCCCGGCGACGGCGCGCTCAACGGCGCGTTCGCGATCTCGGTGTCCTGCTGGCCCGGGTTGAGCTTCTTCAAGTACACGCCCTGAAACTGCTCGGGGTGCACGATGACCGCGTATCCATCGTCGGCGCTGGCCGATGCGGCGTAGACGAGCCCGAAGCCCGAGTCGCCCTCGGAGCTGCCGGCGATGGTCACGTCGAAGTCGCCGATGTCGAACGCGAGCACGGAACGCGCGCGCTCCCAGGTGTTGCCGTCGAGCGCTTCGTACGAGCCGATGTGGCGCGTCCAGGTGCCGTTGCGCGTGGTGTAGTCGTTGGAGTGGCTCGCGTCGGCGTAGTCATCGCAGAAGAAGGGCGCGCCGCTGCAGGGATCCGATCCCGTCGTGCCGGTGCTGCTCCCAGACGTCGACGACGTGGTGCTGCCGGTGCCCGTTGTCGCCGAGGTCGCGCCCGAGCCGCTGGTGCCTTGGACCTTCGCGGTGGAGCAGGCGGTCAACAGGCTGATGAGCAGAAGGAGGACGCGTCGCATCCGGAGATTGTCGGACAGGAGCGAGACCGGATGCGAGGACTCCAGCGGCGGCATTTTTTTCGATTGCTGCCGCGTCCACCGAACGTGCGATCGTCGCACTCAATTCACGCGGAGCTCAACGATGTCCCGTCGCCTGATTCGCCTGATTCCTGTCATCTTGGTCGTTCTGGCCGGTTGCGCCACGGCGCCCATCAACAGCGCGGGCTATTCGGTCCAGGTGGTGGGCAAAGCGCTCGACGACACCTGCCAGAGCCTGGGTCAGGTGGTGGGCGAGGGCGGCGGCTCCTTCGGAGGCGACCTCATCGCCAACGACAGGCTCGTGGAGTACGCGACCAACGACGCACGGAACAAGGCCGGCGCGATGGGCGCGACGCACTTGATGCTCAACCCGCCGCAGCTCGGCGCGACCGCCAACGGCACCACGTCCACGGCGACGGTGACGGGCATCGCCTATAAGTGTCCTCAAGCCGCCGGCGCCGCGACCGCGGCCGAGCCCAGGTGCCACGTCGAGGGCACGCCGGAATGGGAGAACGCCGACGCCGCGGGAAAGAAGAAGCTGCTCGAGGCCTGCAAGAAGCCGTAGCGGCTTCGGTCGCGCGCGAGATGGCAGAGTGAACCGGTCATGCACCTCCTCCAGCTGGTTGTTCTCGCCGCGTCGCTTGCGCCGCTGCCTGCAGATTTGAAGGCGCCCGAGAAGCCATCGCCCGAGCTGCTCGCGCTGGTCGACGCCGCAAAGGCTCAGGGCCTGGTGAGCGTCGACCCGGAGCGTGATGGGAACAAGCAAGCGTGGTGCAAGTCGGGAAAGCCCGCCGCGGAGCTTCCGATTCGCGAGCCGTCGACGCTCGATCGAATCTGGTGGCCGGCCCGCGCTGGAAGCTCGAAGGCCGTGCGCGCGCAGGTGGCGCATCTGAGGAGCGCGGCCTGTCCCAACGACGTCTTCCGGCTCGAGCTGATGGAGGTGACCTACGAGAGTGAGGCCGACGCGAAGCGGGCGCTCCAGGAGCTTCGCAAGTACACCGAGGACCACGACGTCGAGTCGATGAAGTTCGTGCACGCGTACTGGCGCAAGGAGAACCGCGTGTACGACGGCGCGAGCGGCGCGTTCATGTGGTGGGATCCGTTCTTGAAGATCTTGAAGCGCGCGGGCGTGCGCGAGCTCCTCAACCAAGATTGACCCACATGGCTCTCGTGCTCACCCACGCGCTTCGCTTGCGCCGCGCCGATCTCGATCGGCTCACCGACACGCACCGCAACCAGTTCGTGCAAGCCATCGCGCCCGGCAATGTGGAGATGGCGCGCGGGCTGATCGAAGAGGCCGGCGACCCCGAGGGCGACGCGCACGGCCTGGTCTATCTGCGCTTCGAGGACGCCGCGGCTTCGCGCGCGTTCGAAGGCTGGTTCCTCGACGACGCACGCCATCCGTCCAAGAAGGCCAGCCTCGACGGCGGTGCGTTCTTCGCGGCGGGAACCCTCGACGAGGTCGAGGTCGAGCTCTCGCAGTCGACGCCCGGTCCGCGGCCAACAGACGTCGGTGCACAGGCCTTGTACGACGCGGTCCTCGCGCTCGGGCCGAAGATCGCCGTCAAGACTTCAGGGCCCGAGCTCAAGTCCAACCCGCCCTTCGCGTTCGCGACCGCGCCCAAGATCGAGATGGAGAAGGGCGCGCTGGCGCTGGAGGTCGTCGAGGCCAAGCGCTACACCGCCGAGGACATCGCGGCTGCGGGCCCGGACACCCAGTATCAAGTGATGGTCGCGCTGCAGTCGAAGTTCGCCGGCAAGCGCGAGCAGATCGAGACAGCCATCACCCGCATCTACGAATTCGGCGATCCGGGTTCCAAGCCCAAGCGCGGGCTCTACGCGTACGGGATCGTCTTCCTGCGGCTGCGCGAGGAGAACGGCGCGCGCGGCTTCGACGGCTGGTTCTGGGACATGCGCCAGAAGGAGCCCTCGGCGTACTGGCCCAGCAAGACGACCACGCTCGGAAGCGGATCCCTCCTGGTCGCCGGCACGTTCACGCCCACCGGCGTGGAGCTCACGAAGGGCAAGCTGAAGGTGGCGTGCTCGAACGCGCTGCCGGTCGCTGCCGCGCTCGCGGCCGGATTCAAGAAGCTCGGGCTCACCTTCGACGTGACGCTCGTGCACGAGGCCGCGAGCGGCGAGTCGGGCTACTTCGGCTCACCCGCGCACCAATCCCAGCTGCGGATGTTCCCGGACGCGTAGGGCTACGCGCGCGCCCGCGGCTCGCGCTCGTGCAGCCGCAGCGAGCTCGACACGAATCGCGAATACGCCTCGGCGCCCACGCGCTCTTCGACGTAGCGGCGCAGCGCCTCGGTGCTGTCCGGGTCGAGGCGCTCGATGCTCCCGGCCACGAGCAGCTCGCCGCTCGGATCGCGACGCACCACGCGCACGGTGCGCACCACGCAGCGGACGGTGTCGCCGCCGGGCAGCGGGAACTCCAGGTGCAGCTGCTCGCCCACGGCGCACGACGCGTCGGTCGCGAGCAGCACACCGCCGAGGCTCACGTTCTCGATGCGGCCCTTGAGCGAGCCGTCGGAGCGACGCGCCATCACCTCGGCCTCGAGGCTGGCACGCGCCGTCGCGCGCAGCGAGAGCTCGAGCGCGTGCGAGAGCGCCTGGAGGAGCGCGCGCGGCTCGAGCGTGGCGTCCACCGACGGCGTGTCCCGCGGCAGCTGCGCGGCGACCTCGCGCGAGGCGACGGCGAGCACGTCGTGGGCGCCGAGCGCGGTGATCTCGCGGATCACCCGCGCCGGATCCTGCTCGAGCACCGGACCGCCCACGGCCACCAGCGCCGGGGCGTGCAGGGCGATCTGCTCCAGGGCGCCCGCCAGCGTGTCGGCATGCAGGGTGCGGATGGCCGAGCGTCGGAGCAGGCCGGCCACGTCGCTGAGCAGCGCGCCGCGCAGGCCCACCAGCAAGAGCGCGCGATCCCGCGCCGCCACCGCAGCCGCCGTGCCTGCGCGCAGCCCGGCCACGAACGCCGCCAGCTCGCGCTTCAGATCCTTGGGCATCGCCTCGAAGGCCACGGCCATGCCCGGCCCGTGGGTGAGCGCCTCGGGGCTCTCGGTCGCCACGGCGCGCACCACCTTGCCGTGCAGCC
This sequence comes from Deltaproteobacteria bacterium, assembly GCA_018266075.1. Lineage (GTDB taxonomy): Bacteria > Myxococcota > Myxococcia > Myxococcales > SZAS-1 > SZAS-1. Next base: position 51,731 of record JAFEBB010000022.1, read on the forward strand.
GCAAGGGCTTCCGGAAGGGCAGGGTGAGCAGCACGTCGACGTCGGTCTCCACCGGCAGCGGGTGGTAGCTCGAGAGGAAGATGCCGCCGTGCGCGAGGTTCTGGGTGTACTCGTTCACGAGCTCGGTCGCGGCGTTCACCGCGACCTCGAGCTGCACCGCCTGCGCCTCGCGCGGCACCACCATGCTCGCCGTCGTGGGCCGCGCGTTGCGCACCGGCTCCGGCGGCAGGGGCGGGCGGTTCTCCGCGCTCGCGAGCAGGCTGGTCACGGCGTTGAGCAGCGCGGCGGGATCCACCGGCTTGGAGAGCAGCTTGCCCGGCGCGATCGCCTGCTCCACGCCCTCGCGCTGGGTGTCGAGCATCTGCAGCGCGGTGACGCCGATGACAGGCAGCGCGCGCGCCCAGGGACGGGTGCGCAGCTCGCGGACGAGGTCGAGCCCGCCCATGCGCGGCAAGAGCAGATCGGTGAGCAGCAGATCCGCGCCGCCGAACCAGAGCTCGCGGAGCGCCTCTTCGCCGCTCCGGTAGGCCACCACCTCGAAGCCCGCATCGACCAGCTGGTCGCTGAGGATGGCCACCAGGGTGGCGTCGTCCTCGACGATCGCCAGCTTCGGTCCCGCGTCCGATGCCATGCGAACCTCCCGACTGTTCGGCGGGGGGAACCTAGTCGATCGGCCGGCGGGAAAGGTGGCGAATTCGATATTTCAGGGAGGCGCGATTTTTCTCAGGCCTGGTCCCGCCACACGGCCACGTAGGTCGCGGTGTCCCAGGCGTTGCGGATGGCCACCAGCATCAGCGCGAGCGTGACCGCGGCGATCACGAAGAGCCCCGTCTCGAGGTGCTTGCGCAGCTCGAACGCTGCGACGGGCAGCGCGGCGTACCCCGCGAGCGGCGCGACGTGGAACCAGATCCAATCCGACAGCTCGGTCTGGTGCGAGGTCTGGATACGGGCCAGCCAGGTGCCACGGCTGGCGTAGATCACCCCGGCGAGGCCCAGGACCTCGAGCAAGATCGCCAGCTCATCGAGCCGCGGCCAGGGCGTGGAGAGCAGGGCGGCGAGCACCAGCGGGGCCACGAGCTGCACGATGGTGGGCGTGCCGAACGCGGCCAGGGAGCCCCGCGAGTTGGGATCGCGGCGCATCGAGGCGACGAGCGTCACGGCCACGAACATGAGGCCGATGAGCGCGCCCGAGGCCGAGCCGAGGATGACGTAGAAGCCGCTCCAGCCCGAGAGCGCCGTGCGCGTGGCTTCGTTCATGGCCAGGCTCCCGGAAAAGGTTAGGCATCCGGGAGCCCGGGGACAGCGACCGCTACGGGTAGCTGCACATATCGCCGCCCGACGGCCCGAGCGCCGGCTCCGAGATCGTCGTGGTGTCGCCGTCGATGGAGAGCAAGAACGCCGTGAGCTGTCGGATGTCCGAGGCGCTCGGCTGGAACACCTGCGCCACCGGCGACTGGTAGTGCCCCTGGAACGTGGTGCTGAACGCCTCCTCCAACGTGCGCGCGTTGCCCGCGTGGAAGTAGGGCGCGCCGACCTGCGTGCCCAGGAGCGAGGGCGGGTTGTAGCCCGAGGTGAAGTCCTTCGCGCTCACGCCGCCCGCGCCTTGCGCGCCGGTCAGCATGTCCTGACGCAGCTCCAGCACGTTCACCGCCGCGGGCGAGACGCCGGTCGGCACCGCTCCGTTGGCCGCGATGGTGCCCACCGGCCGCAGAATGCACTGCAGCTGCTCGAAGCCCGTCGGCTCGCCGGAGCGCATGGTCTGCTTGCCCGAGCTGGTGCTCGGGTAGAGCGCCGCGGGGAAGTGGGCGTTCTGCGCGTTGGTGAGCCAGCTGGTGTTCGAGAGCGACGTCGACGCCGACGAGCCGAACGCGTCGTTGGGCACATCGCCCGGCGCATAGAAGACCTTGGAGATGGTCCAGCTCTCCCCGCTGTGGCAGGCCATGCAGTTGCCGTTCTGGAAGACCGAGCGGCCCGCGGTGACGTCGCCGGCGTTGAGGTTGGTGGGCGCGCGCGGCGAGCGGATGTTCTGGATGAACGCGGTGATCTCGGCCCAGTTGTTGATCACGCTGTGACCGTGCGTGCCGGTGCCGTTGGGATCGGCCACGTCGGCCGACGAGCCCTGTAGGCCCTGCTGCGGCGGCGTCTGGTTGAAGAGGTCGATGCGGTCGGCCTTCACCGGTGGCGTGCTCGTCGCGGACACGATCGCGCCCACGCCGCCGGAGATGCCGCGCACGTTGCCCTCGAAGTCGGCGATCTCGTCGTTGACCGCGGTCCAGTTGAGGATGCGCTGGGCGCCGGACGTCTTGGAGAAGGTGCCGTCGAGGCTGGTCGACTGCCGCGGGCCTCGCGCGAAGTACCAGGTCACGTTGTCCGAGAGGCCGTCGACGTGGCACGCCGCGCACGAGCTCCACGCTGCGCCGTTGAGCGACCAGCGGCCGAGGCCGGTGGTGAAGAAGCGCTTGCCGTTGAGCTGCGCGGCCGCGGACGTACCCGCGGTGGGCATCGCCGTCGACTGCACGTCGGCGGTGGCGCTCGAGGAGAGCGTCTGGGTGTTGAGGTCGATGGCCTCCACGTCGCGGGTGCCGTCGTTGATGACAAAGGCGAAGGCCCGGTTGCGGCTCACCGCCACGCCGATGGGCAGGTGGATCGCGCTGTTGGTCGAGCTGCGCACGTCGATGAAGTTGCCGTTGTCGGCGTTGCTCGCCGCGGAGCCGACCTGGGTGATCGCGCCGGAGGACGTCGTGAGTCGGAACAGCGCGTCGGCGCCCTCGGCGGCCACGTAGGCGAACGCGCTCTTGAAGGCGAGGTCCACGGGCAAGAGCGGCATGCGCGTGGAGGCCGTCCCGCTCGCGATGTCGGCCGTGGTGGTGAAGAGCGCGTCCAGCGTGAAGGTGCGGGTGGCCTGGCCGCCCGTGGGATCGATGATGGTTAGGCCGGGGTGGGTGGTGGTCTTGGCGTTCGCGGTGTCCGGCGCGCAGATCCCGCCGTTCGCGATGTTGCAGGCGCCGGCCGCGGAGCCGAAGCCGCAGTCGGAGTCGACGGTGCAGGTGTTCTTGCACGCGCCGTTCACGCAGCTGCCGGAGAGGCCGCCAGGGCACTGCGAGTCGAGCGCGCACGCGCCCTTCTGGAACACGCCCGTGGGGCCGGCCGGCGACGCGCAGGTGCTGGTGACGTAGATGAAGCCGTTGTCGTCGATCGTCGCCGAGGCCACCTGGTTCGGGAAGCAGCCGGTGGCGCTGCCCTTGGCGTCTTTGAAGCCGGTGTCGGTCACGGGCGGCAGATCGATCGTCGTCGGCGTGGCGGTGGCCACGGGCACCTTGTAGAGCAGGCCCTTCCAGTTGGTGTCCGAGGCCGCGAGGTCCGCAGCGTTCTCGGGCGCGGTTCGCACCGCGAACCACTCGGTCACGTACACCGTCTCATCCGCGTCGCTCGCGTCGCCGTTGTTGGTGATGGCGATGCCGCGCGGGTGCGCGAGCGCGGGGCGCGGCGCGAACTGAACGGCAGGGCCGAGCAGGCCGGTGTTGGCGATCGTGGCGTTGAGATCGATCGTGGAGGTCACCGTGAAGCCAACCGGATCGATCACCGAGAGCGTGCCGTCCACCCAGTTGGAGACGTAGAGCGCCGAGTTGTTCGGGGTGAGCGCGAGCGAGGTTGGCTCAGAGCCCACGTTCACGCTGCGTCCCACGAGCGGCGTGGTCTTCAGGCCGGTGAGCTCCACGACCTTCTGGTCCTGGCGCAGCACGACGTACGCCGTGGTGCCGCAGCCATCGACGACGACCTGCCACGGCTCGCCGCCCACGTAGAGCTCCGAGAGCAACGTGACGTTCGGCTGGCCGGTGCCGTAGTCCACCGAGAAGACCGAGACGCTGCTCGCGTCGCGGTTCACGGCCACGAGCGTGCTGTCGTCCGAGGAGAGCGCGATGGCCGAGCCGCGCGTCGGGCCCACCGCGGTCACCGTGCACGCGCCGCCGGTGCTGCCGCTCGAGGAGCCGCTGGTGCCCGTGCTTGAGCCGCTTCCCGAGCCAGAGCCGCTTCCGGATCCACTTCCAGAGCCCGAACCGGACGTGGCCGTCGCCGACGCGCTGCCGGAGTCCGAACCCGATCCGGACGTCGCCGAGGTGCTGCTGGTGCTCGAGCTCGACGACGCGCTGGACGGGGTCGTGCTCGTCGTGCCCGAGGAGCCGCTGGTGCTGGTCGACGCGGAGGACTCGCTGGTCGTGCCCGTGCTCGACGCCGCCGTGGAGCTCGCGGAGGTGCTCGCGGTCGAGGAGGTGCTTCCGGTCGCGGTCCCGCCCGTGGTCGACGAGGCGCTGCTGCCCGTCGTGTTCTTGCCGCAGCCCAGCGCCGCAAGCGCGAGCGCGCAACCGAGCAGCGCCGCGCGCGTTCCTGAGGTCATCATCGAGGTTCCCCCGTTCGAACCGGAGGTTCACTCTAGGTCGAGCGTGTCGTCGGGTGGCCAGCGAAAACGCGGACCGGGTCGTGATAGATGATTTGTACGCCAACGACTGCTCGGGGCTGAGCCGAGGCTGACGACGCAGGGGGGCTTGCGATCGACTGGGGCCACATCTCTCCCGATGCCTTGCCCGAGGCCATCCTGGTGGTGGGCGGCGATTGCATCGAGTGGGTGAATCCGCAGGCCGAGTCCCTGCTCGGCGCGGCTGCGGGCGCGCTCGCGAACGCGCCGCTCACCCAGATCCTGGAGCCGGGCGAGCTGGCGCGGCTGCAGAACCTCGAGGCCCATCGCCGCGACGGCTGGCACGTGCCGCCCGTGCTGCGCTTGCGGCTGCGTCGCGCCGACGGGACACCCCTCTTTGCCGACGTCGCGGTCGCCCACTCGGATGGCCGCCGGGTGCTCACCGCGCGCGACGCCGGCGAGAGCCACGCGGCCGAGCAGCTCATGTCGCGGCTGGGGCAGCTCTCGGTGACCGACGGCTCCATCCGCGACCTCGAGAGCCTCTTCGACGCCGCCTCGCCAGTCTTCGAAGCGCTCGGCTGGGTGGCGTGCCTCACCGAGGCGCGCGGCGACGTGGCCTGCGTGACGCGCATGGGCGGCGTTCGCGTTGGCAATCCGCTCGCGGACTACGTGGCCGGCCTGGTGGGCAACGAGGTGCCGCTCGGCAAGTACCCGGTGGTGGCGAAGGTGGTGCGCACCGGCCAGCCGCTCTTCCTCGACGACATCCCTCAGGTGCAGCCTGGCCCGGAGCACGCGGCGACGGCGCTCTCGGAGCAGATGATCCGCAGCCGCGGCCTGAGCCGGAGCGCGTGGCTCCCCGTTCCGAACGTGCACGGCGGCACGCTGGTGCTCTCGGTGGCCGGCGACGCGCTCAGCCACCCGGACTTCGTGGCCACGCAGCTCTTCGCCGCGCAGCTGGCCTCGGCGCATCGGCTCTCGCAGCTGCGCGCGGAGCTGGTGCGCAAGGAGCGGCTCGCGGCCGTGGGGGAGATGTCGGCGGTGCTCGCGCACGAGGTCCGAAACCCGCTCGGCGCCATCTTCAACGTCATCGGCGGGCTTCGGCACGAGGCCACGAGCACGGCCGCGAGCGGGCTGCTCGACGTCCTCAGCGAAGAGGCGGAACGCCTGCACCGGCTGGTCTCGGATCTGTTGATGTTCGCGCGGCCGCCGGCGGCCAAGCCGGTGGTGGTGGCCACCGCGGCGGCGATCCACGAGGCGATCGGCGCGGCCCGACAGGACCCGGGCGCAGCCGGCGACTATCGACTCACGGAGAGCGTGCCCGCGGAGATCCCGGCGCTGCGCGCGGATCCGGAGCTTCTGCGCCGCGCGCTGGTGAACCTGGTGGTCAACGCCATCCAGAACGTGAGCGCCGGGGGCGAGGTGCGCGTGTCGGCCGAGCCAGGGCGCGAGCGGAACGTGGTCATCGCCGTGGGCAACGAGGGCCGGCCGATCGCGCCGGCGATCGCGGAGCGCATGTTCGAGCCGTTCTTCACCACGCGTGCGATGGGGACCGGGCTCGGGCTGGCGCTGGTGAAGCGCGCCGTCGAGGACATGGGTGGAACGGTGGCGCTGCGCTCGTCGAATGCCGGGCCGCGGTTCGAGCTCAGCCTTCCGGTCGCCGACGCGAGCTGAGCGAAGCGCTCACCGCCGCCACGGCGCCAGGTAGCCCACGAGCTTCCCGAACGCGATGGCGTCGTCACGACGAAGCTTCATCTGCGGCCCGCTCACCAGGACGTTCGTCGCGCCGACGCGCGTGCCGTTGCTGCTTCCGAGATCGTCGACGCGCGCGCCGCTTCGCAAGATCGCGATGCGCGCGTGCTTGCGCGAGACGGTGTCCGCGCGCTCCCAGCTCGGCTCCACCACGATGTCCGCGTCGCCGCTGCGTCCGACGACGTAGCTCCCGCCCGGCCGCAGCCCGAAGATGCGGTCGCCCAGATACAGCACCCACGGCGGGCCCTGCTGATCCTCCGCTTCGAGCTGCAGTCGCGAGGGCACCCAGTGGATCGGCCCGGGCGCCAGGTGTTCTGCCTCGCGCCGCAGCTTCTGCATGCGCGCGTCCACCGTGTCGTTGGGCAGGGGCCGACCAATCCAGCCGTGGCCCTCATGCAGGTTGGAGCGGCTTCGCGCGGACACCGACGGCTCCTGCAGATCGCGCGGCGCGCCGTCCTCGGCCACGAGCTTCTGGATCGACTCGAAGGGAATCATCCGCGTTGGCGAGTCGATCACGGGCGGCCGCACGTCCAGCGCCGGGAGCGCGCGGAGCTGCCGCAAGGCCGCCTTGGCCGTGTCGGGTCGATCATTGGGAGAGCGCGCCACGAGCCGCTCGATGAAGTCGGCGAACGGCTCGCTCACGTTCACGTACGGTTTGAACTTGAAGTCGAGCTCCACCGTGCGCAGCTCGGAGACGGCGCGGCGGCTCAAGAGGCGCGCGAGCGTGGCGCCGAGCGCGTAGAGATCCGATCGGCCGTCGACCTCGCCCGCGAGCTGCTCGGGCGGCATGTACTCGAAGGTGCCGGCGCCGCTGGCCGGGTTGCTCGAGCCCAGGTCGCGGACCGAGCCGAAGTCGACGAGCACCGTGCTCCCGTCCGGCTTGAGGATGAGGTTGGCCGGCTTCACGTCGCGGTGGATGAGCGCGGGCGAGCGGCTGTGGAGGTACTCGAGCACCTCCAGCACTTCGGCGGCGATGCGGCGCGCGTCGGGTTCATCGAAGCGGCGCTCGTCGAGCGACACCTCGAGGTTCGAGCCGGGCACGAACGTCTGCGCGATGTACAGCCGCAGCTCGGGGCCTTCGCCGTCGACGAAAGCGTCGATGAACGTGGGAATGCGCGGGTGTTCGAGCTGGCGAAGTACCCGGCCTTCGCGCTCGAAGCGATCAATGGACTTCACGTCCGGCGCGACGCCGAACGAGAGCTCCTTGAGCGCGACCACGTCTCCGCCGCGGCGGGCGCGATACACGCGCGTGTACGGTGAGAGGAAGAGCAGCGCCTCGATCACGAAGTCCTTCGCGCGGAGCGCTGCGCCGCACTTGGCGCAGCGGAGCGCGCCGGCTGAGGGCGCTCCGCAGGCGGGACACTTCCGGTCGGTGGTCATCGCGAGTTCCACCACGATCGCAGGACGCTCGGCATGAGGGAAGGGCGGGGCCGCGGGTCGCGCAAGGTCGCGTGCGCACGGGTGAGTTCCAGGGCGCGTCGATTCAGCGCAGCGCTCTTCGATTCAGCGCCGCCTTCTTCGTTGCCCAGAGCGAGAGCGGCGCACGCGCACCAGGCGCCGTAGCTCAGCTCGGCCAGATCGATCCCGGCGGCCCGAAGCGCGTGTCGGCCGGGAACGCGAGCCCGAAGTGCTCGCGCATCACCGCGAGCAGCTCGTCCGGCGAGCGGAGCTTCAGCACCTCCGCGTGGCCATCGCGGCCGCGGCGCTTGAGCTCGTCGTTGAGCAGCGTGAGCCGCGTGCCATCGGGCCCGGCGCGCGCGACGATCAGCCGGTTGCGAAAGTGCGAGCCCGGGTGCGCGCTCGTGTACCAGTGGCCCAGCTCGCGATCGATGGTCGGCATCTCCTCGCCGGTGAACTCGCAGACGTCGCTCCAGACGTCGCCGAGCCGCACTTGATGGAAGAACTTCCCCTCCTCGCGAATGATGCGTCGCGGCTCGTGCGGCGTCTTCTGTTCTTCGTCCGTCTCGAGCCGCAGCGACTGCGTCAGTGAGAGCGCGCCCACGCCCACGTCCGTGAGCCGCGGACCGTCGGGCAGCTCCACGCGCAGGAACATGTGCGTGCGCGCGGGGATGTAGTCGCGCGGGCGATCGAGGCGCACGCGCGCGCTCAGCGGTCGGACGTTGAAGCCGAGCTGCGTGAGCACCTCGAGCAAGAGCCCGTTCTGCTCGAAGCAGTAGCCGCCGCGGCGCTCGGTCACGAGCTTGCGGAACAGCCCCTCCGGCTCCAGCGACCAGCGCTTCCCGAGCAGCACGTCGAGGTTCTCGAAGGGAATCGTCGAGGTGTGCGCGCGGGTGATGGCGTCGAGCGTCTCCAGGGTGGGCGTGCGCGGGCCGGCGTAGCCGATGCGTGCGAAGTAAGCGTCGAGGTCGAGGCTCATGGGCCGAGGAGTAACGCCGACTGAAACTTCGCACCACCGCAGGCCACTTCGAGCCCGGAGGTCTCCATGGGCTGGCTCTTGCCGCTGACGCTCTTCCTTGCTGCGCCGTCGCCGACGAACGGGATCACCCGCGAGATCCTCGCGCGGGCGCCGGTGCCAAACCTGCCGGGCTACGAGACCCGGCTGATGCGCGTCACCTATGCGCCGGGCGTGGCGTCGCCGCCGCACCGACACGCCGTCGCGGGTGTGGGGCTGGTGCTGCGCGGCACGGTCGAGTCCGCTTTCGGCGACGCCAAGCCGGTCCTCTTCAAGGCCGGCGACACCTTCGTCGATCCCGCGAATACGCCGCACACCATCTCGCGCAACCCGGACGCGAAGGAGCCCTTGGTGCTGCTGCTCAGCTACACCATTCCGGTCGACGCGCCGAACGCGGAGCCGCTCGCGAAATGAGCGGACCGGTCACGTCGTCGCGAGCCACTGGAGCGCATCGCCGCGCCGCCGGAACACCGCGAGCTGCTGCGCTGCGGGTCGGCTTCAGCTCGACGAGACCGGATACCCGGCGATCTTCCCCGCCTGCAGGTCCGCGCCGAACTGCTGCAGGAACTGGAGCTGGTCGGGCAGCTTCATCCCCATCTGCTTGGCCTCGGCGATGGCGGCGTCGGGCGACCAGCCGTCGACGGCCATGCGGTACGCGGCGCACATCACGCCCGTGCGTCCCTGGCCGGCCTCGCAATGCACGTAGGCGGGCTCGTTCTGGGGATTGGTGACGTAGTCGAGGAACTGCTTCACCTGATCATTCGACGGCGGCGTGTTGTCCACGAGCCCGAGGTGCAGCGAGTTCATGCCCAGCGCCTGGGCGCGCGGGGTGTCGTCGTCGTTCTCGAGGCAGAGGTTCACCACGCTCTTGTAGCCCTGGGTGTGGAGCTGGGCGATGGCGTCGTCCGAGAGCCGCGAGCCGCGCGTGAGGTGGTCGTCGACCTTGGCCTGGTAGGTGTTCACCGGGTACTGCGCGCCGAGCAGCTCGGCCACGCCGACGCCCGCCGCGGCGCCGTCGAACGCGGAGTCACCCACGTTCACCACGGCGTTCTTGGCGGCGGTGGCGGCGCCCGAACCATTGCCCTGGGCGATGTCCTTCACAGCCGTCGACGCGGCGTTGCCGGCTTGCTTGAGATCGTTGCCGACCACCTGGCCGAGCCGCGAAAGCCCATTGCCCAGGTTCTTGATGTCGATGCCCATGGCCACTCCCGAAAGTTGGTGAGGTCGATTCTAGGCCGCTCGCATGAGGGCGCGCTGAGAGTTCGCGAGGGCCCAAGGTCTTTCGAACGATCGTGGCACCTCTCCGCCTGGGTCCAGGGGCGGCCCGAACTGGGCGAGCTTCTCGGACGGCGCGGCCCGACGCTCAGAAGCAGGCGCGCGGCGGTGCGGTGATTTGCACCGTGAGCTGCTCGCTGAGATCGAACGCGACGAGCTGATTGCCGAGCAGCTTCACCGCTGTCGTGGCTTCGCGCCAATCGTTGATTTCGATGCCGCTCGCGCCGCCGTCGACGACGCTGGGATCGATGCCGCCGATCCAGACACCGCTGAATCCGCCATCGCTGAAGTCGGCGGACTCGACCGCTTGGCTGCAGGCGAAATCAAACTCGCTGGCGTTGACGCAGCCCGCGGCGCCGCCTGAGACACAGCCGCCATCGGGCCAACCCAGCCGGCGCGAGCCAAGGCCGATCACCGAGATGACGCCGTCGGTGCTGTTCAAGAGCGGGCCAGAGACGCTGAAGCCGGCGTCCTGCTCTGACCAGACGAAGTCGGACGGCGAGCCCGCGGGGTCCGAGCTCGTGTGGCAGCCACCTTGAGTCCCTTGGGTGCAGCCGCTGAGGGCGGCCACGAGCATGAGGCCAAAGTGGAACGAGCTCCGACGCACCTCGCGATCATCGCACAGAGAAGACGCCTCCAAGCGCCGACGCCCTCGCACCCACGCTTGAACGGCCCCGCGCGGGCGCGCGCGTGCGTACCTCTCGGTTGCGCACAAGAGAGGGCATCGCCATGCAACCGACCATCCCCCAGGACATGAAGGCCGCCGCCATCGACCAGTTCGGCGGCCCGGAGGAGCTCCACGCCGAGCGGCTCCCGGTTCCCAAGCCGAAGGCCGACGAGGTGCTCATCCGCGTCGATGCCGCGGGCATCGGCGTCTGGGACAAGTGGGTCCGCTCGGGCGAGTTCCTGCTCGGCGAGAAGCGTTTCCCCATGATCATCGGCAACGACGGCGCGGGCGAGGTGGTTGCCGTGGGAGACAAGGTGAAGCGCTTCCGGCCAGGCGACCGCGTCTACGCGTACTCGATGGAGGGCGGCTTCTATGCCGAGTACGCGTGCGTGAAGCAGGCGTGCGTGGGCAAGCTCCCCGAGGGCCTGAGCGCCGAGCAGGCCGGCGCCCTGGGCGCGGATGGCGTCACCGCGCTGCGCGGGCTGCAGGACACGCTGAAGCTCCAGCCCGGCGAGAAGCTCCTCATCTTCGGCGCGAGCGGCGGCATCGGACACCTCGCGGTTCAGCTCGCCCAGCGCATGGGCGCCCAGGTCTTCGCCGTGGCCTCGGGGGATGACGGCGTGAAGCTCGCCCAGAAGCTCGGCGCCGACGGAGTCGTGGATGGAAAGCACGGGGCCGTCGTCGACGCGCTCAAGACCTTCGCGCCCGACGGCCTCGACTGCGCCCTGGTGCTCACCAGCGGAAAGGGCCTCGACGCGGCGCTCGGGCTGCTCAAGAAGGACGGGCGCGTAGCGTATCCGAACGGCGTCGAGCCCGAGCCGAGCGCGCCCTCGGGCATCACCGCGCGCGCGTACGACGGCGTGCCCGATGCGGACGTGTTCGATCGACTCAACGCGCTGATTGCGAAAGGGCCGTTTCACGTCCAGGTGCGCACCTACAAGCTCGACGACGCCGCCCAGGCCCACCGCGACGTGGAGAAGCACCACCTGGGAAAGTTCGCGCTCAAGATGAACTGATAGAACGGGTTCGTGCTCGCGCCCCTTCAGGTCACGTTGGCGCTGCTCCTGAGCTCGCAACCCGCGAGCTGGAGTCAGCCCATGGAGCCGTTCCGGATCGTGGACAACGTCTACGACGTGGGCACGGTCGGGCTCGCGGCGTACCTCTTCGTGACGCCACAGGGCGACATCCTGCTCGATGGCGGGCTCCCATCGTGCGCGCCGCTCATCGAGGCGAACATCCAGAAGCTCGGCTTCAAGCTGAGCGACGTGAAGGTCCTCCTCAACAGCCACGCGCACTTCGATCACTCGGGCGGGCTGGCCCAGCTGAAGAAGGACACCGGCGCGCGGCTCCTCGCGAGCGAGGGCGATCGCAGCGCGCTCGAGGGCGGCTTCTATCTGGGCAGCGAAGAGGACGCGTCGCTGGCGGCGCCGCCGGTGAAGGTGGACGCCGTCATCCACGACGGCGAGACGGTGACGCTCGGCGGCTTCACGATCACCGCGCACCTCACGCCCGGGCACACGCGCGGCTGCACCTCGTGGGGCTGGACCGCGCACGACGGCGGCAAGAGCTACGAAGCGCTGGTGTTCTGCTCGGCGTCGATCGCCGCGAACCGGCTGGTGGAGCGGCCGCAGTACGCGGGCATCGTGGCGGACTACCGCGCGACCCTGGCGAAGGCCGCGAAGATGAAGGTCGAGATCTTCCTCGCGCCGCACCCGGAGTTCTTCGGGCTCGAGGCCAAGCGGGCGAAGCAGAAGGCGGGCAGCCCGAATCCGTTCGTCGCGCCGGGTGAGTTCGCCGCGTTCATCGCGCAGCAGACCGCCGACTTCGAGCAGGGGTTGAAGGATCAAGAAGCGAAGGTGAGCGCCGCGAAGGTGAAGTGAGCGCAGGATCGAACGCTCTTCGTGCGGTCCGCCGACCGTCGGAGGCGCCGCGCAGTTGTGCTGCACGGCGCGTCTCCGCATCCTTGAACTCAGCTCCGAGAATACGTAGACCGCGGCGCGGGAGCTCGGGGCGGAATGACGACCGTGAACACTCCATCCAACGCAGGCCCGTTCGACGTCCTCTTGCTCGAGGACGACGCCGACATGGTCATCGCGCTCAAGGACGCCCTCGAGCTCATGACCGGCAAGACCTGCCTGGCGTTCACCGCCTTCGAGGAGCTGCTCCGCGACGCCGACCGCGCCATCCACTGCCGCGTGGCGGTGCTCGACATCAACCTCGGCGAGGGCCGCCCGAGCGGCATCGAGGCCTACCGCTGGCTGAAGGGCCATGACTTCCACGGCCGCGTCTTCTTCCTCACCGGCCACGCGAACACGCACCCCCTCGTGGTGGAGGCGGGGTCGCTCGGGGAGGCGGCGGTGGTTCCGAAGCCGGTCGACCTCGAGACCCTCGTCGGCCTGATCGGACCCTGAATGCCCGCGGCGTCCGACAGCCAGCTCGCGTGGCAGAGCGCCGTGGCGTCGGTGGCGCTCACGATGGTGGGCCTGCCGCTCGACTTCTTCCTCTCGCGGCGCGTGGACGGGATGCCCGTCGCGCCGTACGTGGTGACGTTCGGGTTCGCGCTGCTCCTGCTGGCGCTGCTCTTCGTTGAACGCGGCTCGCTCCCGGTGGCCGCGCTCCACGCGCTCTTCCTCGCCAACAACATCGCGGTGGCCGGCGTGCTCTGGCTCACCCGGCCGACCTATGCCGAGGCACAGCGGCTGTGGCTGCCCTTCGAGCCCTACAGGCTGAGCGTGCTCGCCATCGCCCTCCTGGCGCCGCCGCGGCTCTGGGTGGGCGCCTCCACCATCGCGCTCTTCGTGGGGAGCGGAGTGCTGCGCTTCTTCACCCTCGACCCCGACGTGCAGGCGCGGCTCTCGCCCGCAGCGCCGGTGGCCTTGTGCGCCTTCGGGGTGTTCTCGGTGGTGCTGCTCATCAACCGCCTCCGCAGCCGCGCACTCGCCGAGGCCCTGGCCGCGAGCCGCGCCAAGACCGCGGTGCTCGAGGGCGTCACCCGGCGCTTCCTGGCCATCCGCGACCTCGCCAACTCGCCTTTGCAGACCCTCGAGGCCACGATGGTGCTGCTCGCCAATGTCCCCGGCGCCGAGGTGCACGCGCAGCGCATGGCCCGCGCGCTGGAGCGGCTGCGCGCGTGGAATGCGCTGCTTCAGGAGTCGCCCTCGGCCGAGGCGTGGGATCGCGAGCGCGAGTCCTTCGACGCGGCCAAGGTGTTGGGCAAGCCCGCGCCGCCGAGCTGAAGCGAGCGGCTCAGGTCACTTCGTTCCGGAGTACGGCTCGATGGAGAAGCTGCTCCCGGAGACGCCGAGGTTGATGCCGCTGCCGGTGCCGCTCAGCGCCAGGTTGACCTCGCCCTTGGTGAGCGCCTGTGCGCCCGCGCCCTTCACCGCGCCGGCCTCGGCGTTGGCGGAGGCGTAGCTGCCGAAGACGTCATTCAGGCTCTTCACGCCGCTGAAGGTGCCCACGCCGTTCTCGATGGAGGACTTGCCTGCGGTCAGGCCGCCGCCTTTCTGGCTCAGCTTCACCTTGGCGGTCTCGCCGTCGCTGCACTTCACCGTGCCCGTGCCGCTGGAGGTCTTGTAGATGGCCGACCAGCCGTGCAGGTTGAAGTGCATCTTGCAGGTGAGATCGGGCGTGGCGGCCTGGGCGCTGCCCGGCAGCCAGCTGGTCAGGGCCGTGAGCGCCAGCCCGGCGAGTCCAAAGCGGGTCCCTCGTTTGGGGTTCATCGTGGCCTCCAGAAGTGAGGCTGCCCGCAGGACGCACGACACGCGGACAGCCGGGGCGTGTCACGAAATGGTTAAGAACGTGCCCGGTCGCTGCAAGGTCCGAGCGGTCGACCGGGGCAGAGTCAGTCCCACCAGAAGAACCAGCGCGGCGAGCGCCAGAGCTCCTCTGACGCCTTTGCGACCGTGAAGCCCGCGGGATCCACGCCGTGCATCTCGAGCATGTTTGCCACGACGGGGTTCATGGTCGGGCTCAATAGAACTGGCCGCCGTCGTTCGGGTGGATGACGAGGTCGGTGCCGCTGTAGAGCAAGAGGTTGGGCAGGCCGCCGTCGACAGGCGCGTAGCCCACCGGCGCTCCGCTCATGCGCTGCGTCGAGGGCCGCTCCACGAACCCGCCATCGGCGACCTGGTCGTAGAAGTGCATGTTGTCGGAGAAGGTGTCCTGCACCACCAGCAGCGGGGCGCCCTCCGGTCCCAGCGGCCCGAACACCGCGCCTGCCGGGCGGTAGTTGGTCACGACGTTCGTGGAGCCGTTGGGGGTGATGAACCACAAGAGCCTCGTGGGGCCGTAGCTCACGGCGGCCACCACTTCACCCCAGCGGCCGAGGATGTGGGGCCCGCCCGCTGGCGCCGAAGTGGTCTGGTCGTACACGCCCGCATCGACGAAGGGATCGAACGTGAGCTGGCTGCCGCCGCCGTGCGCATAGCTGATCACCGCGCCCGTGAGCAGGTCGTAGCTCCCCCCGACCGGCGCGAGGTGGAGGCAAATGCCGACCAGGTCATCGAGGCCGTCCTGGTTGAGGTCGACGTGCGTGAAGCGGCAGATCTGCCAGGTGGAGTCGAACGCGGTCACGGTATGCGCCATGAACGGCTGGTCGCGGACGTAGACCACCACGCCGGTGCCGGTCGCGTCCGAGTACTGCGTCCAGAGATCGGCCCCGGGCGCGGCGCCGCCGAACTCGCCGGCGTTGATACCGCCCACCAGCGGGAACGAGCCGCCGTCGGGTTGGACCAGCTCCTGGGGCGCGCCGAACGAGCCGCCGTCGCCGCCGAGCTGAATCTCGATCTTGCCGGCGTTGCCGATGGTGGCCAGGTCGAGCAGCCCGGTGCCGTCGAGGTCGGCGATGGTGGCGCCCGAGGGCGGCGCGGGGAGCTGGGTGAACGGACCGTAGGCGTACTGCGCCTGGTCGGCGTAGAGCACCTGCAGGCTGCGGTTGTCGATGAGGAAGGCGTCGGGCTGGCCGTCGCCGTCGACGTCCGCGAAGCCCGAGAGCCCGGACGCACTGAAGCGCGCGAAGCGGCCAAAGGTTCCGTCGCCCTCGCCGTACATGATGGTGGTGGCCGCGATGCCGCCCGCGGTGAAGGCCAGGTCGGGCACGAAGTCGCCGTTGAAGTCGGGGCTGGCCACGCCGTCGATCTGCGATGCGAACTGGAGCGGCGTGCCGAGCGAAACCAGCCCGGCGTCGACGCCGTAGATGGGCAACAGCCCGTCGTAGCCGTCCACGGGCGCGACCAGCTCGCGGTCCTGCGTACCCAGGAACTTCGAGCCGAAGATGGAGAGCACGTTCAGGTCCTCCACGGCGTGGCCGTTCATCTGCACGGACTGGGTGGGTCCGAGCGAGGGGCCGGGGCCGTGGAGGAGGGTGATCATCGGCGTGACGCTCGCGGTTCCGGGGTCGAGCATGATCACCACATCGTCGCCGTCGCCGCCGGGCGGCCCGTGGAGCACGGGCATCACCTGCGCCGACGAGTAGGCCGTCGGCGCCGCATCGGCGCTCTTCGAGGGGAGCTGCACCGTCACCGGCGGCGTCCCTGCTGGCGCGTACTGGACGTGCAGCGTCTGCATGGTGGGATTGCCGCTGGCGTCCGTCATCTCCACCCAGGCGAGATCGGTGAAGCCGTCGCCGTTGAAGTCGCCGGCCGCGAGGTAGGTGATGGAGCCGTCCACCACCTGTCGGCAGGTGTTGGTGGTCTGGGTGCCGCCGGTGAAGTCGATCTCCACGATGCCCGGCTTGGCGCCGCACCTTCCGCTGGCCGGCTCGTACACGAACGCAGCAAGGCCGGTCACGTCGGTGTTGATGGCGAAGCCGTCGGATCCGTCGGCGTCGTCGTTGGCGGTTCGCGTGCGCTGGAAGACCGGGACCGGGGAGCCCAGCGTGCCGTCGGCGGCAGCCTGCATCACCCCCACGGCGTGCCTCGACACCCAGATGAGGTCGTCGTGCGAGTCCCCGTCGACGTCGGCCGCGAAGGCGTCGATGAGCGCGTCGTCGATGACATCGAAGGACCAGAAGGCGAGGTCCGTCCGCGGCGCCGCGCCGGGCTGGGAGATGATGGAGACGATGCTTCGGCCGAGCCCGCCGCCCCAGGACTGGAGCTCCACCAGCACCACGTCCTGCTTGCCGTCGCCGTTGAGGTCGGCGGCGAGCACGCGGTCCACGCTGCCGTAGGGGACCTGGAGCGGACCCACTTCACTCAGCGTGCGGGTGGCCACCGCCCCGGTCGCGTCGGTGACCTGGAGGGTGTCCACGGCCTTGAAGTTGAGTCCGGGCGTGTACGCGCCGGCGGTGGCGTCGACCGTGCCGTCGCTGTGGTTGCCGCGGTCGCTGAAGCTGAAGTGATAGGGCGGGCTGCCGCCGGTGGCGAGGAGCTGCAACGGCACGCCGGGGTGCAACTCGCCCTGAGCGACCTGCAGGTCGAGCGCTGCGCCGATGTTCACCATGTACGTGTCCGTCTGCCCATTGAGATCGGTCACGGTGACGATGTCCTGCCCCGGGCCCTCGTCGCCGGCGGTGTACGCGCCCGTGTGCTCGTCGATGAAGGCGTTGCCCGAGCCGCCGCCGGCTCCCGCGTCCACGGTGAATTGGTACGGCGGTTGGCCGCCCACGGCGACGAACTGGAGGTGGGTCTGCGGCGGAAAGACCTGGCCCGGCGCCGCGCCGTAGATCCTGAGGGGCGCGCCCACGTGCACGCGCGCCGAGGCCGTCGCACCACCGCCGTCGGCATTCGTCGCGTCGACGACCTGTACACAGTCGTCGGGGAAGTTGTTGTGGGTCCCGGCGACGTAGAGGCCCGACGCCGGATCGATCGACGCGCCCGGGTTGGTGCTCACCTGGTTGTCGCACTGCACGAGCGAGAATGCGTAGGCCGGCTGTCCGCCCGCGGCGAGGAACTGCACCTTCCCCGCGGGCGCGACGGAGGTATCGGCCGGAGAGACGGTGAGCCGCGAGCCCACCGAGACGTAGACGAGCGTCCTGGCGCCGGTGCTGTCCACGACCTGAATCACGTCCTGGGCCGGACCGGTGGAGCCGGCGCGGTAGCTGCCGCCGTCGAGCTCGGCGTCGCTGCCGGAGCCGGGCGGCGAGGCAAATTCGAAGTCGAACGGCGGCGCGCCGCCCTGGGTCTGAAAGTCGATGTGGCCGCGCGGCGCGACCTGGGGATTGGGCGGGCTCACCAGCAACCCCGCGCCGACCCCGATCTTGGCGATCACGCGCGCGAGGGGATCCTGGGTGGCGTCGCCGAGGGCCACGCAGTCGGTGGTGTTGCCGGTCTGGCCCGCCACGTAGTGCAAGCCCGCCGACGAGGACACGAAGCTGGCGCCGCTGCCGCCGTCGGGATCGACGCCGCCGTCGGCGAAGCAGCCGTAGAGCGAGAAGGTGTAGGGGCGCTTTCCACCGGTCCCCGCGAAGTCGAAGGTGTTCCCGGGCGGCACGTCGCCCACCGGAAGCTGCGCGAACGCGAGCGGGCTGGTGATGGCGAAGGTGGCGAGCTGGGTGCGACCGGAGGCGTCGGTCACGGCCACCACGTCCTGCGTGTTCCCCTGCCGGCCGGCCTGGTAGAAGCCGCCGTCGATGGTGGCGCCTTCGCCGGAGCCGGGCGCGCCCTGGAAGCTGTACACCATGGGCGGCACGCCGCCGTCGATGTCGATGGTGTGCGTCTCGCGCGGCGCCACCTGCGCGAACTGCGGCGACACGGTGAGCGGCTGATCCACCGGCGCCTCGAAGCTGCGGCTGCAACCCGCGGCAAGGCCCAGCATCACTCCCACCGCCAGCAGTCGGCGCATTCATTCCCCCGGTGTCGAGCGGTGAGCATAGCCCGAGGTCGCGCGCTGGCCGTTGCGACTTGCACGCGCAGCTCACGTGAAATTTCCGCGCGTTCTGGAGCGCGGCCCTATCATTGCCGCCCCGCTCGAAAGGAACTCCATGAAGCCCGCTCGCCGCCTGCTCGCCGCCGTCACGCTCCTCGCCTTCACGCACACGGGCACGGGGTGCTTCGGCAGCTTTCAGCTGGTGCAGAAGGTCTACGGCTTCAACAAGAGCATGGGGAACAAGTTCGTCCGGGAGATCGTCTTCCTCGTGTTCGTGATCCTGCCGGTGTACGGCCTGGCCTCGCTGGCCGACGCGCTCATCTTCAACCTCATCGAGTTCTGGACCGACAAGAACCCGCTCGCCATGGCGCCCGGCGAGACGCAGGAGCGCGTGGTGGAGCAGGACGGCAAGACCCTCAAGATGACCTTCGCCGATCAGGGCCGGACGCTGCGCCTCGAGGTGCTCGAGCCGGGCCAGGCGCCGGCGAAGTACACGGTGAGCGTCGACGAGGAGGGCGCCACGATCGCCGACGGCGCGGGCCAGCTGCTCGCCACCTCGGGGCTCGACGCGAACGGCGGCCTCGTGGTCCGCGACGCGCAGGGTGATGCGCTCCTGAGCCGCAGCGCCGAGGATCTCGCGAAGCTCGAAGACGCGGTGCCCGCGGGACCGGCCGCCGTGCTCGCCGCCGACGCCCACCGCGCGGACGGTTGTGCGATGGCGCTCGCGCACTGAGTGCAGCGGCCGACAGCTCGCTGGTCGAGGCGCGCGCGCGGACCTACCTTCGCGTGTGTCCGCCGTGGAGCCGCTGTCGACCAACCAGCTCGCGCTCGAGCGCACCTTCCTGGCCCAGGAGCGGACGCTGCTGGCCTGGGTGCGCACCGCGCTCTCGCTGATCACCTTCGGCTTCGCGGTCTACAAGTTCTTCGGGCTGGAGCACGCGCTGGAGCCGGGCCATCCCGCGAGCGCGGTGCTCGGCTCGCGCGCGTTCAGCCTGTTGCTGATTGGGTTGGGGCTGGTGACGCTGGTGTTCGCGAGCCTCGAGCATCGACGCACGATCCTCTTGCTGCGCCGGCAGTTCGGGGCGATCCCGCGCTCGCTCGCGGGGAAGCTGGGCGTGCTCATCGCGCTGCTGGGATTGGCGGCGTTCCTGGCGGTGCTGTTGCGCGTGTAGTCTTCCGCGGCACGCGGAGGGACACACGATGGCCTGGGTCAAGATCCCCAAGGAGCACCACCCGCTGTTCATGGACGCCGTCCCGAGCGATCCGCGCGTGAGCACGCTGAAGATGTTCGGCGGCATCGGCGCGACGGTGAACGGTCACATGTTCGGCGGGCTCTGGGCGAGGAGCGTGATGGTGAAGCTCAGCCCCGCTGATCAGAAAAAGGCGCTCGCCATCGGCGCGGTGCCCTTCGATCCCATGGGCAACGGCCGCGTGATGGCCGACTCCTTCGTGCTTCCCGAAGGCATCGTCGACGACGCCGAGGAGCTTCGCGATTGGCTGAAGCGCGCGCTCGCGTTCACCGCCACGCTGCCGCCGAAGACGAAGAAGCCTGCCGCCAAGAAGCCGGCTGCGGCGAAGGAGCCCGCGAAGCCCAGGGCGAAGAAGAAGTAGCCGCGCTCACTCGTGCCGCAGTGCCTCGACGGGCTCCAGGCTCGCGGCGCGCAGCGCGGGCAGCAGCCCGAAGATGAAGCCCACCGTCGCCGACGCGACCCACGCGAGCGCGAGGGCCGCCACCGGGATGGTCACAGGCCAATCGAGCACGCGCCCGAGCAGCTCCGTGCTGATGATGCCGAGCGCCACGCCCGCCGCGCCGCCGAGCGTGCAGAGCAGGATCGCTTCGCCCACGAACTGCACCAGCACCTGCGCGCCGCTCGCACCGATGGCGAGCCGCAGGCCGATCTCGCGCGTCCGCTGCGTCACCGAGACGAGCATCACGTTCATGATCCCCACGCCGCCCACGAGCAGCGCCACCGCGGCGATGCTCGCGAGGAAGAGCGCGAGCGTGTGGCTCGACTCGATCTCCGCTTTGATGAGCTCGTCGGGCCGGCGAATGTTGAAGTCGTCGGGCTGGCCGGGCTGGATGTGGTGGCGCTGGCGGAGCAGGGCGTTGACGGCATCGATGGAGCTGTCGACGGTGGTCACGGCGCTCGCCGAGCAGAGGATGTCGTCGAGCCACTCGAAGCCGCGGCCGCGGATCTTTCGCTGCGCGGTGGTGTAGGGCATCACCAGCGTGTCGTCCTGGTCCTGGCCGGTGGCGGATTGGCCCTTCGCGGCGAGCACCCCCACCACCTCGAACGGCTGGCCCTGGATGCGCACCGCGGCGCCGAGGGGATCCGCGTCGGGAAAGAGCTGCTCGCGCAGCGTGGTGCCGATGACCACCACGTTCGCGGATTGCTCCATCTCCTCCTGCGTGAACGCGCGGCCGGCGCCGAAGCTCCAGCGCTTGATTTGAAAGTAAGAGGGCGCAACCCCGCGGTAGTGCGTGGTCCAGTTGCGACTCCCTGCCGCGACGCTGAGGCTCCCATCCACGTTCGGCGTGACGCTGACGATGGTGGGGATCTCCTGTGCGATGGCGGCGGCGTCGTCCTCGGTGAGCGTGGTCATGCCGTGGGTGCCGCTGCGCACGCCGTTGATGTTTCGCGAGCCCGCTTCAATCCACACGAGGTTGTCGCCGAGGTCGTGGAGCTTGGCCTGCGCCTTCTCGGTGCCGGCCTGGCCCACCGCGACCACGCAGACCACCGCGGCCACGCCCACGCTGATGCCCAGCGCCGCGAGCGCGCTGCGCAGGCCGTTGCGGCCCATGGCGCGCAGGCCTTCCACGACGACGATGCGGGTGGCGATTCGGAGGTTCTGAAGCATCACGGCGAGCGGATTGTAGCGGGAGGAGAGGGAAGAGCGTCTCAGCGGGTTCTCATGAAACCCACGTCCCGACCTCGTCCCCATCTCACGCGGGGGAGGAGTCCGCTTGAGAATTAACAGTTCGTTTAACAAACCAGACTCCCCTTCCCCGCGTGAGACGGGGAAGGGGATAGGGGGATGGGGTTTTGTTGATCTATCCTCGAACCCGATGAGCACACCGGATCCCAAGGCCACCCCCGAGCCGGAGATCTTCGACAACCCCCAGTTCGATGCGCCCGAGAACGCGTCGTCGCCGACGGTACCCGTTCCGGAAGCGAAGGCAGCGGAGACGCCGACCACGCCCGAACCCGTCGCGTCGGCGCCCATGCCCACGCGCACCATCGAGGTGGAGCCGGTCCAGCTCCCGCCCGAGGCCTTCCCCGAACCCGCGCCCGCACCGCCTGCGCCTTCGCCGGCCTCGACCGTGCGCGTCGAGTCGGCGGTGATTCCGCCCGAGGCGATTCCACCTGCGCCGCCCGTGGCCGCACCGCCGAAGGCGACCGGCTCAAGCCTCATTCCAATGATCGCCGTGGGCATGGGTGCCTTCGCGCTCGGCGTGGTCTCGACCTGGCTGGTCATGCACAAGCCAGCGAGCGAGCGCCCGATCGTCGAGGCGCCCGCGGCCCCGCCGCCTGCACCGGTGGTGATCCTGCCTGCGCCGTCAACCGAGCCGGCGACGCAGATGGTCGCGGTCCCCGCACCCGAGCCCAAGCACGCGAGCGAGCCTCCGCCTGCCGCAGCGGGCAAGCACGGGCACCGCGAGGTCGCGAGCGCGCCGGCGAAGGCTGAGCCCGCGAAACCCGAGGCGCCAAAGGCCGGGGCGCCGGCGAAGGGCGTGCTCGGCACCTACGAGACCGGTGACCTCGACGCTGCCATTCACGTGGCCCAGCAGGATCACGCCGATTCCCTCTACGCCAAGCTCGAGGGCTTGAAGAACGCGCTCGGCACGGCTTCAGCGGCGCAGCGGAGCAGGGACCTCAACCGCGAGGTGAGCGCGCTCGAGACCGCTGCCCAGCTCGACGCATCCATCGATCGCGATCCGGGGCCGCTTCGCACGCGCATTCGTTCGCGCCTGGTGCAGGCGAGCGTCGAGGCCGGAAATCATGATGCCGCGGCTCATGATGTGAAATCGGCGGCTGCACACTATCGCCGCGCCCTCGCCCTCGCGCCGGACGACGCCGAGGCCAAGCGCAAGCTCGATGCGCTCGGACAGAAGTGAGTCGTCGAATGCTCACCCTCGACGCACTCCAGGCCGGCGACGCCTTCGAAGACGCGCTCATCGACGGGCTGGATCTTCAAGGCTTCGACTTCGCGGGCAAGGACCTCGTCCGCTGCACGTTTCGAAACGCGAATCTCCAGCTCAGCCGCTGGGGCGAAGCACGGCTCGAGGAGTGCGTGTTCGAGGGCTGCGATCTCTCGAGAATGGTGCCGGCTGAAATGAAGGCCCACGGCGTTCGCTTCAAGCGCTGCAAGATCACCGGCGTCGAGTTCTCGCGGCTCTCGCTGAGTCCGGAGCTCGCGTTCGAAGATTGCAATCTTCGCTATTCATCATTCGTCGATATCAACTTGCGCGACGCGCCCCTCATCCGCTGCCAGGCCCTGGAGGCGAACTTCATTGGCGTGGAGCTCACTGGCGCCGACTTCTCGGGCACGGAGCTCACGGGCAGCACGTTCGAAGGCGCCACGCTCGCCAAGGCCGACTTCACCTCGGCGAAGGGCGCCTTCCTCGATCCCGCGAAGAACAAGGTGAAGGGCGTGCGCGTGGGCGTGGACAGCGCGGTGCTGCTCGCGAGCTCGTTCGGAATGAAGGTCGATGGTTGACTACTTCTCCGCAACGGCCTTCATATTCTTGAGTCCATTGTCGAAGTCCTTCCCCACGAGCTTGTCCATATTGAAGAACAGGTGCATGGCCTTGCTCACGAGGTTGTTGGGGCCGTGCATGGACCAGGTGATGTCGGTGCCGTCGCCGACGGCGGCGATGTTGAACTCGGCCGTGTTGTGCGACTCGAATGGCTTGAGGAAGTCGAGCTTGATCGTCACCTTGCTGGGCGAGAACGCCTCGAGGATCTCCATGCGGCCCTGGCCGACCTGGTCGTTGCCCTGCCAGGTGTAGACGGCGCCCTTGCCGTGCTCGGCACCCTCGAAGCCGCGCTTGAGCGTGGGGTCGAGCTTCTCCCAGGGCGACCACGCGTTCCAATGGTGGAAGTCCTCGACGAGCGCGAACACCTTCTCGGGCGGCGCGGAGATGTGCGCGGTGCGCTCCACGCGGAACTCGTCGGGTGCGGTGACGATCATGACGCCGACGACCGCGAGCAGGGCGACGATGAGGATTCCGAGGAACTTGAGCACGGGCGCTCCGCGATGCGGGTTTCGCGCAGGTTACCCGAGAGAGCGTCCGCGACCCAGCAGCAGGACCCGACGGGAGTGCGACCGCCTCGCGCCCGTGACAAGATGCGCGCCCTCATGAATCTCGCACTTCGACTGTCGATCCTCGTCGGGCTCCTCGCGATTTCCGCGTGCGCGCACGACGCCACCACGCCCGATGGAAGCGCGGCGTGCCCCTATGCCTCGGCGAACGACGGCACGCAGTCGTACGAGATCCTCTGCACCGATCCCATCGCCACGCACGTGCGCGTGAAGCACATCCTCATCGGCTGGAAGGATCTCCCCACGGGTCGGCCGCTCGACGCGCGCGCGCAAGGCCGGACGTACGCCGAAGCCCAGCAGCTCGCGCGCGATCTTCTGCAGCAGGTGCGTTCGGGCGCGGCCATCGAGCCGTTGATGGCCAAGTACTCGGAGGATCCGGGCAGCGCTCAGAGCGGCGTGGCCTACGAGGCTTCGCCTGACGCGAGCCTGGTCTCCGAGTTCAAGGCGCTCTCGCTCCGGCTCAAGGTCGGCGATTCGGGGATCGTGAAGAGCCAGTTCGGCCTGCACGTGATCAAGCGGGTGCCGTGATCAGAGCCCGAGCGCAGCCAGCTCCTTCTTGCCGAGCTGGCGCTTCGACTCGGCGTACCAGGCGGCCTGGTTCACGCTCACGCGCGCCTTCTTCACGTGGTCGTAGACGAACACGCCCGCAGGCAAGCGCGCGTACTCGATGCGGTACCAGACGCCCGCGATGCGCCGGAGCTCGACGCTCTCGCCGAGCTTGCGCAGGTTGGGATCGGGCGCGGGCGGCTGATGCCGCTGGCGCCGGGACTCCCGAAGGAGCCCGGTGCGCGGGCACACGTAGAACGCGTCGCGGTAGAGGTTGCTCGGGGAGACCTGAACCTCGCGGCCGTAGCGATCGGCGCCGTAGACCGCGCCGGCCCGCGCGACCGTGTTGACGTAGACGTAGTCCCGCAGGTGATCGAGCACGTGCTTCTGCACCGCGCTGCGCACCGACAGGTTCGCGGAGATGTCGGCGTACACCGCGCTCCACGGGCGCCCCAGGCTCGAGCGCAGGTAGCGCACCAGCGGCTGCAGGTTCTCGTTGAGGTTCTTCCAGCCGTAGCCGCGGCCCATCGCCTCGCGGCCGGGGAGGGCCTCGAGGTCGCCGTTGCGCGGACGCAGCGCGCCACGCGGGTAGTGGCCGCTCGAGCCCCAGCGGGGCCGCTCCACGATCACCTTGTGCATGTCCTCGCGCATGGCGCAGGTGACGCCGGGGCGCCGCGCGGGCTGACGAGCCGTGCAAGCCCGCGTGGCCTGTGCTTTCGTCGGCAGCGTGAGACCCGCGATCGCTCTCTCGGCGCTGCTCTTCTCGGGCTGCGTGACCCTGGTCCCCGTCGAGCGGGTGGCGGTCACGCGACCGGGTGAGCCGACGCCAGGCCCCGTCGTGGTGGGCAAGTGCGCGCTCGAGCACGACCTGGTGGTCGTGGATCCCGCGGGGCATGGGATCGCGGGTGCCGAGGTTCGCGCGCGCGTGCTGGTGTCGTTCATGTCGGCCGAGGAGCACCGCGGCACCTTCGACTACGCGTCGCAGCCCGTGCTCACGGACGCGACCGGTCACGCGTCGATTTGCGACCCCGACGGGCTCTGGCGGGGCTATCAGGGCAGCGCGTGGGGCTTGACCTTCAGCACCGAGGGCTGGGGCGGTGACGGCTCGCTCTCGACGGGACGGCGCATCGAGGTTCGCAAGGATGGCCGCATCATCGAAGCGCCGCCGCTCTGGGGCGGAACGATGATGGTGGTGCTCCCGGACGCGGCCAAGAGCCCCTGACGAGCCACGCCCTCGCCGCTGCGTTTGCGCTAACGTCGCTCGCCGCTCTTCCGCGAGGGACGCATGCCCGAGATTCGCCAGTCCGCCGAGCAGAAGTACGCCGCCGAAATCCAGGCGCTCATCGCCAGCGACACCGGCCCGCGTCCCCCGGGCTGGGCCATGACGCCCAAGGCTGTCGAGATATATCTCATGGGCAGCCCCAAGCCCGTGGGCGACGTGACCATCACGCCCAAGTACATCGGCGACCGCGGGCTGGTGCAGGTGGCCATCGCCACGCTGGCCTCGGACCGCGCGCTGATGCTCACCGGCGAGCCCGGCACCGCCAAGAGCTGGCTCAGCGAGCACCTCTCCGCGGCCATCAGCGGCACGAGCGCGCTCGTGGTGCAGGGCACCGCGGGCACCAGCGAAGAGCACATCAAGTACGGCTGGAACTACGCGCTGCTGCTGGCGGAGGGGCCGTCGCACAAGTCGCTGGTGGCCTCGCCGGTGCTGCGCGCGATGCGCGAGGGCAAGTTCGCCCGCGTCGAGGAAATCACCCGCACGTCGTCCGAGATCCAGGACTCGCTCATCTCCATCCTCAGCGAGAAGCAGACTGCGATCCCCGAGCTCGGCGAAGTGGTGAGCGCGCAGCGCGGCTTCAACATCATCGCCACCGCGAACACCCGCGACCGCGGCGTGAACGAGATGAGCGCGGCGCTCAAGCGGCGCTTCAACTTCGTCACCGTGCCCGTGGTCGACGATCTCGAGCAGGAGATCGCCATCGTCACCAAGCGCGAGCGCGAGCTGCGCAACGACTATCAAGTGGGCGTCGAGCCGCCGGCTGAGATTGCCAAGGTGCTGGTCACGCTCTTCCAGGAGCTGCGCGCCGGCATGACGAAGGACGGCAAGACCAAGGTGAAGCCGCCGGGCTCGGTGCTCTCGACGGCCGAAGCGATCTCCGTGCTCTTCAACAGCGGCATCCTCGCGCAGAGCTTCGGCAGCGGAAAAGTGACGGGCGATGAGCTCGCGCGCTCGCTGCTGGGTGCCGTGGCGAAGGAGGGCGCCGAGGATGTGAAGGCGCTCAAGGAGTACTGCGAGACGGTCGCCAAGGGGCGCGGCGGGGCGTGGAAGGAGTTCTACGGCGCGACCAAGTCGCGGATGTGAGCGCCATGGGCCTCGACGTGCTCAGCCGGGTGCACCTCTTCCCGGTTCGACATCACTCGCCGCGAACGAGCCGCGTGCTCGCCGACTTCCTCGAGAAGGTGAAGCCGCGCGCGGTGCTCGTGGAAGGGCCGTCGGACGCCGACGCGCTCGTGGAAACTTTGCTCGACGGCGAGACGCAGCCGCCTGTGGCGATCCTCGGCTATCGCACCGATGGCACGCCGCGCTCGTCACTGTGGCCGTTCGCGAGCTACTCGCCGGAGTACGTGGCGCTGAAGTGGGCCAAGCAGAACGGCGCCAAGGCGCGCTTCATCGATCTCACCATTGGGCAGGCGCTCGCGCGCGATCGCGACGATGTCGATCTCGAAGATCCGGCCGACAGTGAAGATGAGCCGCAGCAGGACGAGCCACCAAAGCTCGAAGAATCGATCTACGAGCGCGTCGCGAAGGCGCGCGGCTATCGCTCGTTCGAGGAATTCTGGGAGGCGTCGTTCGAGGCGCCCGGCTACGACCCCGACTCGTTCCGCAGTGCGCTGCTCGCGTATGCGGAGCTGGTGCGCGGCGATGGCCGCGATGTCGACTACCACCGCGCGCGCGACGCCGTGATGGCCGCGCGGATCGCCGAAGTGGCGAAGGAGATTCCGCCCGAGCAGATCGCGGTGGTCGTCGGCGCGGCTCACGCGGCGGCATTTGCAGCGGGCGATGTGAACCCCGAGCTCGCGAAGACGCTCGATGCGACGGTGCCGAGCGCCGCCACGCTGATCCCGTACAGCTTCCCGCGGCTCGCGGAGCAGACCGGCTACGGCGCAGGCAATCGCGCGCCGCAGTACTACCAGCGCGCGCACGACGCGGGCTGTTCGTTCCGACGCGCGACCCTCGAGGTGCTCGTCGAGTTCTGCGAGCACCTGCGCTTGCGCGGCTTCACCGCGTCGCTCGCGGACACCATCGAGGCCTATCGGCTCGCGTGCACGCTCGCGGATCTGCGCGGCAAGACCGAGCCCGGGCTCGACGAGGTGCGCGAAGCGACGGTCGCGACGATGTGTCGCGGCGATGCGTCGCACGTCGATGGCTTCCTGTGGCCGACCGTGGTGGGAAAGCGGATTGGTCGCGTGGCTGCGCGCGTGGGCAAGAACTCGCTGCAGGAAGAATTCTGGCGCGAGCTCGACGCACGCAAGCTGCCGCGTCACGACGAGCCCGAGACATTCGTCTTGAAGCTTAACGATTCGGTTCAGACCGAGACGAGCGTGTTTCTGCACCGGCTGCGCGTGGCGGGCGTGCCGTACGCGACGTTCCAGGGCACGGGCGTCGGCAGTGGACGCAACACGCCGACGGAAGAGGCGGGTGGTCAAGCGGCGCTCGCGCGCGTGCGCGAAGGCTGGCAGGCGCAGTGGACGCCCGCGACGGACGTGGCGCTCGTGGAGAAGATCGTCCTCGGCGACTCGCTGCAGCAGGTGTGCGAGCGCGTGCTCTCGGGCGAGCTCTCGGAAGCGAAGGGCACCGGCGACGCCGCGCACGTGCTGATGGAAGCGGTCGTGACCGGCGCGCCGCAGGTGATGGGCACGTCGCTGCGCGCGTGCGACAGCTTCGCCGCGACGGATGAAGACCTGCCCTCGCTCGCGAAGGCGTGTCGCGCGCTCTCGGGGCTGGTGAGCTTCGGCACTTCGCGACACAGCACCGGGCTCGGCGATCAAGCAGTGCCAGCGCTGTGCACCAAGACCTTCGCGCGCGCGGTGCTGCGTGTGCGCGATGGCTGCACCGGCGATGACGAGGCCGTCGCGCCTGCGAAGGACGCGCTGCGCGCGCTTCACGAGATCGCGCTCGCGCAGCCGCTCGTCGACAAGTCCGCTTGGCTCAAGGTCGCGCGCGATCTGGTCGATTCGTATGCGGTGAATGCCGTGTGCTCCGGACTGGCGTGTGGCCTGCTCTATCTCGCGCAGGAGATCAGCGACGCACAGGTGGCGGACATCGTGGGCCAGCGGCTCTCGAACGCGACCGAGCCCGAGCAGGCCGCGAACTTCCTCGGCGGATTCTTCGAGGTGAACGCACTGGTGCTCGTGAAGAGCCGCCCCGTGGTGCAGGCGCTTGATTCGTTCCTCTGCGGAATTGATACCGAAAGGTTTCGTGACGCGTTGCCCATGTTGCGACGCGCGTTCCAGCCGCTCGGCGCAACCGAGCGTCGCTATCTGCTCGAGAACCTCCTCGCGATCCGCAAGCTCGGCGAGAAGGCGAAGGAGGCGGCGCAGATCGTGGCCGAGAAGGACAAGGCGAAGCTCCAAGAGATCGCGAAGGACCTGGGCGATCTGGACGACCTCCTATGAGCCCTCGCAAGAAAGCTCCGGCTGCTCCGCCCGCCGCGCCCGCGCCTGCGCCCGTTGCATCGCCGCCTGCGCCGAATCCGGATCTCACGCCGGCCGACGTCGACGCGCTCCTGCGGTGGCGGCTCGCGCTCGGTCCCTCGGCAGAGCGCGTCGGTGGCGAGTTTGGTCTTCAGGGTCTGGGCGGTGGAGCCAATGGCCTCGGCCTCGACGCGAATCGCCTGGCCGAGCTCGATGAGGCGCTGTCGTTCGTCTACGAAGGGCAGGCTGGGCTCGGCGGCTCTCGTCCGTATCTGCCGAAGTGGCTCGGCGCGCTGCGCGACTTCTTCCGGCAGGACGTGGTCGCGCTGGTGCAGAAGGACGCCATCGAGCGCAAGGGGCTCACACAGCTGCTCTTCGAGCCGGAGACGCTGCCGTTCCTCGAGAAGAACGTGGAGCTGGTGACCACGCTCATGAGCGCGCGCGGGCTCGTGCCCGACGAGGCGAAGGAGATCGCGCGGCAGATCGTGCGCGAGGTCGTCGAGGAGCTGCGCAAGAAGCTCGAGAGCGAAGTGCGCACGGCCATCTACGGCGCGGTCCGGCGCAACACCGACAGCCCGCTCAAGATCGCGCGCAACCTGGATTGGAAGCGCACCATCCGCCGCAACCTCAAGGGCTGGGACGACGAGCGCAAGCGGCTCGTGCCCGACAAGTTCTACTTCTGGGCCAACCAGCGAAAGCGCCACGAGTGGGACGTGTCGATCGTCGTCGATCAGTCGGGCTCGATGGCGCAGAGCGTGGTCTACAGCTCGGTGATGGCGGCGATCTTCGCGTCGCTCGACGTGCTCAAGACGCGCTTGCTCTTCTTCGACACGGAGATCGTCGACGTCACGCCGATGCTCGTGGATCCCGTCGAGGTGCTCTTCACCGCACAGCTCGGCGGCGGCACCGACATCAACCGCGCGGTCGCGTACGCTCAGGCGAACTTCATCGAGCGGCCCGAGAAGACCATCTTCCTGCTCATCACCGACCTCTACGAGGGCGGAAACGCCGAGGAGCTCGTGGCGCGCATGCGCCAGCTCGTGGAGTCGAAGGTGAAGGCGATGGTGCTGCTCGCGCTCAGCGACGGCGGCAAGCCGAGCTATGACCACAACCTCGCCCAGCGGCTCACCGAGCTCGGCGTGCCCTGCTTCGGCTGCACGCCCAAGCTGCTCGTGCAGGTGATGGAGCGGGTGATGAAGAGTCAGGACATCTCCGGATTCATCGCGGCGCAGAAGTAGGAGGCCACCATGGCGGACGCCCGGAAGCTCAGCCTCAAAGAATTGAAAGAGATCGTCACCGATGCGGAGGAGCTCTCCAAGGGCACGCGCATCGTGGACGACAAGGGCCTCGAGCACCTCGCGCGCCACGAGAGCAAGCTCTTCGCGGATGCGAAGGGCTCGGGTGCGTCGCCCTATAAAGTACAAGTCACGGTTGAAGACACCGTGAAGGCGCGCTGCTCGTGCATGGCCGCGCGCAGTCGGCCCTATTGCAAGCACGCCGCGGCGCTGCTCGTCGCCTGGTCGCGCGCGCCCGAGGGCTTCGTGGTGAGCGAGGCGCCTCCGCCGGGTGCCGCGGGCGAGGCCAAGAAGCGCGAGGTGAAGAAGGGCAAGACCGACGACGCCTCGCTCATGAAGCACGGCGTGGAGCAGGTGGCCACGCTGGTGCGCGAGCTCTCGGTAGCCGGCGTGGCCACGCTCGCCGCGGATCGCGTGGAGCAGGTGCGTGGTCTCGCGGATTCGCTGCGCGAGAGCAAGCTGCGGCGGCTCTCGGCGCGCACGCTCGAGCTCACCGGGGTGCTCGGCGGCGCCGCGCGGCAGGCTGGCTTCGAGGCCGTGCCGTATGCAGACCTGATGGCGGATCTGCTGCTCACCGTCCGCAAGCTGGAGAAGCACCTCGCCGGCGAGACGCTCGAGGACAAGTACGTCGAAGAGCTCATCGGCAAGACCTGGACCAAGCGCGATCGCAAGCCCATCGCCGATTTGAAGCTCGTGGAGTACGCGTTCAACGCGCGAACCACGGCCGATGGCTTCGTGATTCGCGAGAGCCGCTTCGTCGATCTCGCGAGCGGCGAGCACTACAGCGAGAAGCAGATCATTCCCGGCTTCCTCGCGTCGCGGACGCCGGCGAAGAAGAGCTGGGCGGGCAAGGTGCTCTCGGATTCGAGCGGTAGTGTCTACCCGGGATTCTCGCCGCGCAGACTCGACCTCGAGCCGCCCGAGGGCGCGGAGCTCCTCGACGCGGGCTCGATGAATGAATTGATTGCAAAGTGTCTGCCGAATGTCGACGCAGCGCTCGCGGCCTTTCAAGATCGACGAAAGGATGTCTTCGCGCCGGATCTGCTGCCCGTGGCGCTCGCGGTGGACACGGTGCTCGCCGAGGGTGCGCGGCTCCAGGTCGCCGGCGCGGGCGATGCGGCGCTGTTCCTGCCCGACGATCCGCAGGCGCTGGAGTGGCTCGGGCGCACGCTGCGCGGCGTGAAGCTGCGTGCCCTCATCGGTGACGTGGCGCTCGATGGCGCGCTGCCGACGTTGTTTCCGCTCGCGGCGATCGTCGACGGGCCGCTCGGCGCAGAGCTCGTTCCGTTCGATGGTCAGGACGCGGCGGCCGTCATCGCCAGTCGCAAGGTGCGCGCGGTGAAGACGCCCGGCGCGAACGCGCAGCGCTCGGCGTGGGCCGACGTGGCCCGCGCGCTCGGCGCGTCGACGGCCGCGATTGCGCTCGGCGAAGTTCGCGAGGAGCTCGCCGAGGCGCTCGTGGTGGGGCTCGCGGCGTTGAACGCGCGGCTCATCGATCCGCTCGCGGCCCGGCTGCGCGAGCTCGGGCTCGGAAAGCAGGCGGAGCTGCTCGCTTCGGCCGCGGCGAAGCCCGAGCCCGCCGAGCGGCTCGACGACTTCATCAAGCTCTACCAGGTGCTCGGCATCGCGCTCACGCGCCTCGCGGGCGCCTCGCACGTGGATCGCGCGGCGCTCGAGCCCGTGCCGACGTTCGAGAGCGTGCACGTGCGCAAGACCGAGCGGGCGCTCGAGCCGCGCGAGGTGGCCGCGCTGGCCGGGCAGGGCAAGCTCAATCGCTACCAGGCCGCCGTGCACTACGCGCGCTACTACGCGGGGATTCCGTCGGCCGAGCTCGCGGCGTCGTTGTATCCCACGTGGGCCGACGGCTCCGCGTCGCCGTACGTGGCGCGCGCGCTCGCAGACAAAGGTGATGTCGCGATCGCCGCGGCCAAGGGCGCGCTCGGCGTGGACACGCTCTCGAACGTGCCCGCTTGGCGTCGCCCGCAGGCGCGCGTGACCAAGCTCACCGCGATCCGCGTGCTCGAGGCCATGGCCACGCCGGAGGCCGAGAGGGTGCTGGAGCAGATCGTGGCCGGGAAGAGCTACGACTCCACGCTCCGCTCCCACGCGCACCGCGGGCTTCGTGCGCTGCGCCTCGCGCGCGGCAAGCTCGCGCCGCCGCCGCCGAACGGTGGCGACGTGGCCACCTTGATGGAGCGCGCGGTGCAAGCATCGACGAAGGACGAGCGCATCAACGCCATTCGCCAGCTCGCAGATCAGGGCGCGGTGGAGGCGATTCCCTATTTGCGCGCGAGCTTCGGCGGCGATGTGAGCGGCTCGGTGCGCGAGGCCGCTGCGTACGCGCTCGCGGAGGTCGGCGACGTGGAGAGCGTCGACACGTTCGTGGCCATGGTGCGCAACCGCGCCAACGATGACGAGCAAGCCAAGATTGGCGCGTACGCGCTGGGCAAGCTCGGCGATGTGCGCGGCATCGAGGCGCTGCTCGAGGCGTGGGCCGAGGGCTGGAAGCCGGTCATCGTCGCGGACGCCATGCGGCAGATCGGCACGGCCGCCCTCGAGCCGCTGGTCACGCTGGTGGAGCAGCAGCCGCAGCTCGCGGACCGCAAGGCGGCGCTCAACGTGGTGGCCGCGCTGCCCGCGAGCGATGCGATCGCGCTGTTCACGGAGCGGCTCCAGGCGCTGGCCGACGATCCGCGCTTCGTGGAGCGTGCATCGCTGTACCTCGCGCTCGCGAAGGATCAGGCCAATGTCGCCGCCGAGGTGGCCAGGGCGGTGGTGTCGCTGCGGCCGTCGCTCGCGGACAAGGGCGCGTCGAAAGAGGAAAAGGCGCTCCTGCGGAAGTGCCAGAAGCTGACCTGAACGCTCGCTCGCTCCCCAGGCGAACGACCGTCCGCTCGTGAATTGTGCGGGCGTGCTGGCGTGCGCAGCTTTGAGCCTCATGAAGTGTCTCATCGCCCTCGCGCTGGGTTGTCTCGCCGCACCGGCGCTCGCCCAGGCCCCCGCGGGCTTGCGAGACACCCGCCTACCCAGCCCCCAGGAGATCGCCACGATCGCCAAGGAGGCCTACCTCTACGGCTATCCGCTGGTGACGATGGACCAGACGCGCGCGGTGATGACCAACGTCGCCACGCCGAACGAGACGCGTGCGCCACTTAACCAATTGGTTAATCAACAAAAGTTCTTCGGTGCGTCGTTTCATGACGTCACCGCGCCCAACGCCGACACGCTGTACTCGAACGCGTGGATCGATCTCTCCGAAGAGCCGATGGTCTTCGCGCATCCAGACATGGGCGATCGCTATTTCTTGTTCCCGTTCCTCGACGCGTACACGAACGTGTTCGCGGTGCCCGGCACGCGGACCACGGGCCACGCCGCGGAGACGTATCTGCTCACCGGCCCAGGGTGGCACGGCACAGTGCCCAAAGGCATGAAGCAGCTCCGCGCGCCCACGAACCTCGTCTGGCTGATCGGCCGCCTCGAGGCCAAGGGCACACCCGAGGACGACAAGGCCGTGCATGCGCTGCAGGAGAACCTCGAGCTCCTTCCACTCAGCGCGTGGGGTGCCGCGACGTACAAGTCGCCGCGCAATCGGCCGGACTCGGGCATCGACATGAAGACGTCGGTGCGCGATCAGGTGAATCGGCTCGGCGCAGAGCAGTTCTTCGATCGTCTCGCTCGATTGCTCGCGCTGTATCCGCCGCCGAAGGCCGATGCGCCCATGCTCGCGAAGCTCGCGCGCATCGGCATCGTGCCGGGCGAGCACTTCTCGACGAGCCGGATGAACGCTGCGCGAATCGAGGCGCTGCGCACGGCGCCCGCTGCGGCGCTCGAGGAGATGCAAACGCAGCTCGCCGATCGCCCGGAGCAGAACGGCTGGGCGGTGGATCTCCACACGGGCACGTACGGCACGGACTATCTCCAGCGCGCCACGGTGGCGCTCGTCGGGCTCGGGGCGAACAAGCCCGAGGACGCCGTCTATCCGCTCGCGACGACCGACGCGTCGGGC
This sequence comes from Deltaproteobacteria bacterium, assembly GCA_018266075.1. Classification (GTDB taxonomy): domain Bacteria; phylum Myxococcota; class Myxococcia; order Myxococcales; family SZAS-1; genus SZAS-1. The sequence goes on from JAFEBB010000022.1 coordinate 85,925, forward strand.
CAGCCGCTCACCGGCGGGACCCGCTACGTGATCCACTTCCCGAAGGGCGAGCTGCCGCCGGCGAAGGCCTTCTGGTCGATCACCCTGTACGACGAGAAGATGTTCTTCGTGAGCAACGCGCTGGACAGGCACAGCGTGGGCTCGCGCGACGCGCTCAAGATCAACGCCGACGGCTCGCTCGATGTCTACGTGCAGGCCGACGCGCCGAGCCACGAGAAGCGGGCCAACTGGCTTCCCGCGCCGTCGGCCGCGTTCACCCTGATGATGCGGATCTACTGGCCGCGCACGGAGCCGCCCAGCGTCCTCGACGGATCCTGGAAGCCGCCGCCGGTGACCCTGGCGCCTGCGCAGCGCATCGGCCGTGCACCGCATCGGCATCGGCGCTGACTGCCCAGGTGGGGCGGATTTATTGGCTGCCTCGGCGCACGCGCTAAGCTCGCGGGTAGCACCACGGAGCGCGCATGAACCCCAAGCGGTTGGCGGAGATCCGCAAGCGCGTCGAGGACGCGCGCGGCTCGCTCTCCACGCGGGCGTCGCTTCAAGAGATCGTGACCGCGGTGGAGCAGCTCAAGGCCCACTCGCACCTCGATCTGCCCGAGCTTCTCGACGCCTACGACTCGCTCCGCGACCAGGCCGCGACGCTCTGGGAGCAGGCGAACCCGCACGCGAGTACGTGTCCTGCGCGCGGCCGCGAAGATCGCGCGCACGCGTGCAACTGTGAGCGCGCGTCGAAAGCAAATCCCTTCACGAACCTTTGACCCGCCGCGCCGTCGGCCGCCCTTCGGGATCCGGTATAGTTCGTGAGGTGAACGCCTCCCGCGCCCTCGTGATTGGCCTTTGCTTGGCGTGCTCGGGCTGCTCGTGCGGCACCGCGTCGATCAGCCGCGGTCATGGCACCTTCGACGCGGGCTTCTACCCCGACGGCGGCTCGGCCTTCACCGGCACGTTGGTGGTGACGCCCGCATCGGCGAGCGTCGACGTCATGGTGGGCCAGGCGCTCCCGTCACAGCAGTACACCGCGACAGCCAATGGCCAGACCGCCGCGCCGTCGTGGACGGTCGCGCCCACCGCGCTGGGCTCCATCGACGCGACCGGAAAGTTCACCGCCTCGGGGGCTGCCGGCGGCGTGGGAACGATCACCGCCACGCTCGGGACAGGCACAGGCACCGCGAGCATCACCGTGCATCTGCACTCCACGCAGAACGGCGCGGATGACGGCGGCACCAGCGGCTCTGGCGTCGGCGGCGTGGGTGGCGTGGGCGGCGAAGGCGAAGGGCCGCCGGTCGATGCCGCGACGGTCGCCGTACTCCAGTCCACGCCCACGGCTGATCCAGGGCAGGCGCTGCTCTATCCGTACGACTCCACCGTGTGGCCGCAGGATCTCCTCGCGCCGCTGCTTCAGTGGCAGAACGGCGCGCACCTGCCGGATGCGGTGCTCATCCACCTCGAGTGTCCGACGTTCACGTGGGACGGCACCTTCGGCGCGACGGCGAATCCGTTCATTCACCATCCGGTCCCGCAGGCGGCGTGGCGCGCGATGAGCACCGCGTGCGCGGACCAGACGGTGCAGGTGAAGCTCGTCTTCGCCTCGGCGGGCGCGGCGTACGGCCCGCTCACCCAGAGCTGGAAGATGAGCCGCGGCACGCTCAAGGGCGTCGTCTATTACAACTCGTACGGCACCGCGCTCGCGCAGAACTACTCCGGCGCGCTGCCAAATGGCGGCCCGTTCGGCGGCGCCACGCTCGCGGTGTACGGTGGCTCGACGGATCCCGTGCTCATCGCCGGCAAGTCGGGGAGCAGCGCCGATTGCCGCGTGTGCCACGTGGTCTCCGCCGACGGCTCCACGCTCCTCTCCGAGCACGGTGACGACTACAGCGCCACCAGCAGCTACGCGCTCAAGAGCGGCAACGCCGAGACGTCCTTGAGCCCGGCCGACGGCCGCTACGCGTGGGGCGGCGTGTATCCCGACGGCACGCTCCTGTTCTCCAACTCGGCGCCGCTCATCGCCGCGTCCACCGCGCCGAGCGCGCTCTACCAGGTGCCGAGCGGCACGGCCGTGGCGACGACGGGAATTCCCTCGGGCCTTGGCGCGGGCACGCCGGTGTTCTCGCCCGACGGCGCGCACGTGGCGTTCAACTGGTACGCGGGCGAGGTGTCCGGCGTGGGCTCGGCGGACCAATCGTCGCTGGCGATGATGACCTTCACGTTGCCTGGCACATTCAGCGCGTTCACCAAGCTCTACACGCCGGCGTCGGGTCAGAAGGCGATCTACCCCAGCTTCTTGCCCACCGGCGGCGGCGTGGTCTTCGAGAACGAGGTGCAATCGAACGGCCGCGGCTTCGGTGAGACGCGCTCCACCTGCGACGACTCCGGCGCGTGCTCGGACACGGGCGCGCGCGGCGAGCTCTGGTGGGTGAGCCTCGACAACGGCCAGGCGGCGCGGCTCGACAACCTCAACGGCAAGGGCTTCGCGCCCACCGGCGCCAGCGGCCACGACGACGACAGCACGCTCAACTACGAGCCCACGGTGAGCCCCATCGCCTCGGGCGGCTACGCGTGGGTCATCTTCACCAGCCGGCGACTCTACGGAAACGTCGCGACCATCAACCCGTATTGGAGCGATCCGCGCTTCCACGACATCTCGACCACGCCCACCACCAAGAAGCTCTGGGTGGCCGCGGTCGACATGGGCGCGGCGGGCGGCGCGGACATCAGCCACCCGGCGTTCTACTTGCCCGCGCAGGAGCTGCTCGCCGGCAACTCGCGCGGCTACTGGTCGCTGGCGCCGTGCAAGCAGGACGGCGAGGGCTGCAAGGGCGGCGACGAGTGCTGCGGCGGCTACTGCCGGCAGACCGGCGGCGAGCTCGGCCCGGTGTGCGGCTCCACCGTCACCGGCTGCGCCAACGAGTACGAGAAGTGCAGCCAGGACAGCGACTGCTGCGGCGCCAGCTCGGGCGTCACGTGCGTGAACGGCAAGTGCACGACAGTGTTCCGCTGATCACGCGTCACTGAAACACATCGTTCTGCCCCGAGTCGCTCGGGAACGGCACGATCACGATGTCCGAGCGCTCGAAGACCGGGAACTGCGCCGGGTCGTCGCTGGTGATGTTGCGCGCGTTGCCCGCGGTGACGAAGAAGCCCACCCACTCGCCGACGGCGGGCTGGTAGTTCCCGAGCGGCCCCCAGCGGTACGGGTCGTAGTACCAGTCGGCCGCGAAGTTCGAGGGCGAGCCGCCCTCTTCGTAGAGCCCGTACCAGTACTCGATGGGCCCCGAAGTCGCCCAGGCGCCGTTGATGTACTCCACGCTCCACAGCGTGTACTGCAGCGGGCCGCCCCAGCCCGGCGGGATGAAGTCGGGCCAGCGATCGGGGCCGTCCTGCTTGCCGAACTCGACGTGGAAGCCCGAGGCCTCGATGTCGATGCGGGTGATCGTCGTGGTCACCGCCCAGCTCGCCACGTCGCCAGGCGAGTCGTAGACCGTGGCGCGCGAGAGATCGAAGCTGCCCTGCGCCGCGCACTGACATCTCTGCGGATCGCAGAACTGCGAGTCGGGCGAGCACGCGCCGTTGCAGCAGTCGGTGCCCGTCGTGCCCGTCGTCGTTCCGCCCCCCGTCGTTCCGCCGCCGGTCGTCGTGCCGCCGCCGGTGGTGGTGACGCCCGTGCCGCAGGTGAAGTTCGAGCCCGTGTCCGCAGGGAAGGGCACGAGCACGATGTTGGAGCGCTCCTCCACATTCGTGCCGTCGCTGTCGCGCGCGTCGCCGGCGGAGACCATGACGCCCACCAGCTCGCCCACCGCGGGCTGGCGGTTGGCCATCACGCCCCAGCGGTTGGCGTCGTAGAACCAGTTCACGCCGTAGCCCGAGGGCGCGCCGCCTTGCCAGTAATCCGCGTTCGCGTAGCGGATGCCGCCCGACGCGTACCACTGGCCGCCGATGTTCTCGAAGAGCCAGAGCGTGTATTCGACCGAGCCCGCCGAGTCGACGTAGTCCGGCCAGCGGTTCGCGCCGTTCTGCTTGTCGAAGATGAGGTGCACACCGCCCTGCTCCATGTCGACCGTGGTGAGCGAGGTGGTGACTGGCCAGGCGGAGACGTCGGGCGAGTTGATGATGGTCACGCTGGCGAGGTCGAGCGCGTCGGTCGAGGCGGGGCCGAGCGTTCCCGTCTGACAGAGCGACGCGCCACACGCGCAGCTCGAGCTGTCGCAGCTCTGGCCGTTGGCCGCGCAGGTGGCGCAGCAGTTGCCGCTGGTGCCCGTCGTCGATGTGCTCGTGGACGTCGTGGTGCTGGTGGTGCCGCCCGTGCTGGTGCTGGTCGCCGACGCGGACGTCGACGTCGAGGTGGAGGTCGACGTCGACGTTCCGGTCGCGCCCGCGCTCGTCGATGACGCGGAGGTCGCGCCGGTCGTGCTGCCCGTGGTGCTCGTACCGGTCGTCGTGGCGCCGCCGCTGGTGGCGCCGTGGGTGCTGCCGCTCGAGGTGGTGCTGCCCTTGGTCTTGTCGGAGTCGGTGGCGCCGCACGCTGCCAGCGCGAGCGCACCCGCGGCGATGCACGCGCGCGCGATGTTCGAAGTGGCGGACATGGGCTCTTCCCAGAGGCAGGGCGAAAATCGACAAGGTTGTCGTCGATTGGGGAAGAATTGTTGTGTGTCAAGGTGTTGCAGCACGCGCTCGGCAACGGCTCGACGATGTGCCGCTAGGAGATCGGCGCCTTCTTCCTCGCGTTCTTGGCCGCATCGGGGAAGAGCTTTCGCCGCAGGACTTCGAGGCGCGCGCTCAGCTTCGCCTCCTCGTCGTGCACGCGCGTGAGGGCGTCGCGAAGCGCGGCCACGTCGGCCTCGACCTGCACGAACGAAGGGTTCGGGTTCGTGGCGATCATCGGATCTCCCAGGCGATGAGCAGTGCGATGGCCAGCGCGCCGCCGATCCACCACAGCTTCGAGGCCACTCCGCCGCGCGTCGCCGCGACCCGCTCGAGGGTGCGCAGCTCGGAGCGGAGCCAGGAGAGCTGAGAGCGTGCGGCCTGCAGCTCGTACTCGAGCGACGCGCGCTCGGAGAGGAGCTCGGCCAGTCCATCGGGATTGTTCGTGGCGATCATGCCCAGGGTACGCACGAGCCGGATGGCGGTTTCGGTCCAAGGGGTCGACGCGCTGCGTCCTATCCGCAAGGGTGCCAACCTACGGCGTCGGCGTCGCAATCGACTGGTTCGTGCCGCCCACCTGGTTGGCCACGCCCACCGCGATCGCCTGCACGATGTAGCCGCGCGCCGCGAACAGGTCATCGTTCGCGAGCGAGACCTGCGCCGCGTACACCTCGTCGGCGGCCTGGCCGGTGAGGAACTGCGAGGCGTCACCGAGCGCCTGGTCCACGCCGTCGGTCGAGCCAAAGCTCAGCACGTATTCGGCGGTGCGGAGATTGTCCATCACCCGCGCGAGCTGCTCCGCGCTCTGCGATCGCGCGGCCTCGCGCGCCTCGACATTGGCTTGGCCCTGCGCCACCTGATCGTTCAAGCCCTGCATCTGATCCACGACCTGGCCGAGCTGGCCGTTGGCCTGGCTGAGCTGATCGTTCGCTTCGTTGAGCTGCGCGTTCGTCTGGTTCTGCGCGTCGAGCTGCTGCTGCAGCTGCTGGATCTGGTCCTGCTGCGACTTCACCTGCGCCTCCAGCTCCTGCGCGTGCGCCGTCTGCTGCTCGGGCGTCAGAGGCTGGGCCTGCTCGGTCGGCTGCTGCTCGGGCGGCGTCGACTGCTGATCGGTCGGCGGTGGCGGCGCGGGCTCTTGCACCGCGGGTTGCGCCGGGTCGCTCGCGGCCTGGTCGTTCGGCGGCGCGGCCGTCTGCGCGCGCGCGATGCCCGCGAGGAGGAGCGCCATGCCGGCGCCGAGTCGAGCGAGAGCCTTGGCCATGCCACCAACTTGTTCAGTAGAAGGAGCGGAGGCAGCAGCCGAGCGAGCCGCGGCACAGTCGGCTACCGTGCAGCCATCGACGGAGGAACCGATGAGCCTCGCCTCGGATGATTGGGAGCAGCGCTACCGCGAGCAGACGACGCAATGGGACCTCGGCGAGCCCGCGCCGCCGCTGGTGCGCGCGAGCAGCTTGCTCACGCCGGTGCGCACCGTCGTCGTCGGCTGCGGAACCGGACAGGACGCGCTCTCGCTCGCGTCGCGCGGCTTCGACGTCACCGGCGTGGACTTCGCGCCCAGCGCCGTGCGCATCGCCACCGAGAGCGCCGCGAAGCGAAAGCTCACCGCGCGCTTCATCCAGGCCGACGTGCTCACGCTCCCGGGCGAGAACGCGCCCTGGGATCTCTGGGTGGAGCACACCTGCTTCTGCGCCATCGATCCCAGCCAGCGCGACGCGTACGTGGAGGCCGCGCACCGATCGATCGCGCCCAACGGAAAGCTGCTCGCGCTCTTCTACGCGCACAAGCGCGAGGGCGGGCCGCCGTTTGCGACCACGCGAGCGGAAGTCGAGAAGCGCTTCGGCGCACGTTTCGAGCTCGTGTCGATGGAGGTCCCGCCGGATTCGATCGAGCGGCGCCGCGGCGAGGAGCTCCTCACGCTCTTCAAGCGGCGCTGACCGCGCCGTCCGGAGTTGGCACAGCACGTCAAGCAACTTGGCAAATCACGCCACGATAATCGACTGGCTGTTGTCGTCGTACTCCCGAGGAAATCATGAGCCCGCGTCGGTCGCACTCCGCTTTGGCGGGGGCGCTGCTGGTGTGTTCTGCCTGCGGCGGACCCGAGCAGAATCCCAAGTACGTCACCGCGCAGCAGCAGGGGCTTCAAGTCTGCGCGGGTCCGTCTACGGTGCCCGGCATCGACGTCTCCGAGTACCAGGGCTCCATCGACTGGGGCGCGGTTGCGGGCGCGGGCTTCACCTTCGCCATCACGCGCATCAACGACGGCTACCACTCGGATCCGTACTTCGGCGCGAACTGGGCCGGCATCAAGGCCGCGGGCATGGTGCGCGGCGCGTACCAGTTCTACGAGCCCACGATCGACAGCACCACGCAGGCCAACTGGGTGATCGGCGCAGTGGGCGTGCTCGGGCCTGGCGATCTTCCCGTGGTGCTCGACGTGGAGTGGACCAGCGGCACGCCCAACGCCGGCGCCATCCAGGATTGGGTGAACCAGGTCGCGGCGGGCACCGGCAAGATCCCCATCATCTACACGGCCGAGGGCTACTGGGATTCATACTTTTCAACCGAATTTGGAAACCTGGACTTGTGGGTTGCCAACTATGGTCCGTCGTGTCCGTACCTGCCCTCGAGCTGGGGCGGCTGGTTGATGTGGCAGTGGGGCGGCGGGCCGGTGGCAGGCATCGCCGGCGACGTGGACCAGGACGTCTTCAACGGCACGCTCGACGACCTCCACACCGCCGCCGGCCAGACCGCGAACTCGGGCTGCACCGCGGGCCTCCAGGTCGGCTGCTCGCACTACGGCTGCAACTGCGCGGACGGGACGTGCTCGGGCGGCTTCTGCGCCGGCACCGGCTGCTCCGCCGCGCAGACCGCGGGCTGCGGCGCGTTTGGATGCGGCTGCGTCGATCAGCAGTGCAACGGCGTCTTCTGCCCAGGCACAGGCTGCACCGCCAAGGAGACGAACGACTGCGGCGCCTATGGCTGCGGCTGCGCGGATCACCAGTGCAACGGCGTGTTCTGCCCGGGCACGGGCTGCACCGCGCGCGAGACCAACGACTGCGGCGCCTATGGCTGCGGCTGCGTGGACCACCAGTGCAACGGCGTGTTCTGTCAGGGCTCCGGCTGCACCGCACGGGAGACGCTCGACTGCACCAACCAGGGCTGCGGCTGCGTGGACCACCAGTGCAACGGCGGCGCCTGCGCGGGCAACGGCTGCACCGCACGCGACGTGCTCGACTGCGGTGACGCCGGCTGCTCCATGGCCGAGTGTACCACCGGAGAGGTCGACGCCGGTCCGGCCACGACCACGACCACGACCACGACCACCGCGACGGCCACCGCCAGCAGCACGTCGGGCGGCGCGACGGGCACCGGCACGACCACCGCGAGCTCCACGTCGTCGACGGCCAGCACGGGCACGACCGGCTCGACGGCCACGTCCACCACGGGCTCGAGCGCGTCCACCACCGCATCCGGGACGACCAGCAGCGGCAGCACGACGTCGCACGAGCTCACCGGCGGCTCGTCCGGGACGGGATCGCATGGCGCAGGCACGTCCACGGGCGGCGCGTCGACCGGAGGCGCGACGGGCATTGGCTCGAGCAGCACCAGCGCCAGCGCGACCGCGAGCGGCGGGTCCTCCGGCAGCTCCGGGAAGCCGGTGAAGGGCGGCTGTGGCGCGGGCGCCGGAGAGCCGTCGATCTTCGCGCTGCTCGGCCTGATTGGAGCAGCCTGGCGGCGTCGGAAGCGATGAAACGGTTTGGTTAACTACTGGATCGGCGCGCAGGTGGAGACGCCTGCGCCCACGATCTCCCGGCCGCTGTTCGCGACCACGGTGGCGATGGAGCCGGTGTTGCGGTCCACCTGGTACACGGCCGTGTCGCGGTTGCCGTTGCTGAGGAAGAGGTAGAGGGAGCCGCCCCAGAACTTCACCGCCCAGCTGCCGTTGTTGGCGATGTCCTGGTACGTGTACGTGACGAGCGCGTTGCCGGTGGTGGGATCGATCTTCGCGAGGGTCATCACGTTGTTCACGGTCGCGGGCGCGGGCGCGAAGCCCCAGAGCTCGCCATCGCCCGTGCCGGTGAGCTCCGGCGAGAAGAAGCTGATGGGCGCCACCGGCGTCAGCGTCATCGACGGGAAACTGATCACCCCGAGCTCCGAGCTGGTCGCCGGCCACGAGGACCCGCCCGCGACGAAGAGCGTGTCGTCGCCGGTGGCGGGCTGGAACATGAAGCCCATTCCAAAGTTGGTGAGGTTGGGGTTCACCACGAAGCTGGTGGCGGTGCACGCCAGGGTGCTGGTGTCGACGCGGTAGATGCTCCCCGAGCTGTACTCCACCCAGGCCACTGCGCTCTGGTCGACGGCCATGGAGAACGGCGTCCCGAAGTCCGGGCAGGAGAGCACGCCGAGATCGGTGAACGTGAGGTTCCGGGGATCGAACGTGGAGAGCGTGCCGTTGCTGTCCACCGTGTAGATCCACTGGCTGCCCGCGAGGCACGCGGTGTTGATGAAGGCCTCGACGGGGATCGTCTGGGCGGTGGGCGTCATCAGCGGCAGGCCGCTCGGCTGGCTGAGCGTGAAGAAGATGTTGCTGGTGCGCAGGTGCGGCTCGGTGCTGTCGATGCCCGCGAACGTGACCGAGAGGGTCACCGACTCGCCCGGCGCGGCCTCCAGGCTTCGCGACTGCGTGTTGGGCAACGAGAACAGCGGGCTCCCCACCGGATCCAGCGCGACGTCGGTGATGGAGCACGGCGCGTCGCCGGTGTTGGAGAGCGTGACCACGTCGGTGAGCGTGGTGTTGAGCGGCACGTTGCCGAAGTCGAGCGGGTTCGGCGTGATTTGAAGTTGGCAGCCCACGGCGATGGTCGCGGAGAGCGGGACGGCCTGGTGCGTCTCCTGCGCGGCCGGGCTGTCGAAGGCCAGGGAGCCTGTCCGGCTGCGCGGCAGGTCGGCGCTCTGGGCCGTGAACGTCACGTTCACGAATGCGGTGTTGCCGCCGTCGAGGCCGAAGCTCACCGGCTGGTTGGCGTCGAGGGAGAAGCCAGCGTCGGGGTCGGCGAGGAGTCCCAGGTTCTCGAAGGAGCAGGGCACGGTGCCGTAGTTCACCACCTGCACCTTGCGCGTCTCCGAGGTGCCGAGCGGCACCACGCCGAAGGCCACCGAGGCGGGGCTGACGTCGTACTCGCACTCGGGGAGCGGGCCCGCGTCGAAGCCGGCGTCGCGAGGCGGCTCAAACGGCCGACCGGCGTCGACGGCCTTCGCGGGCACGCGGGGAAACAGCGGCTCCGACTTGCCGCAGCCGAGAGCGGCCACCGCGAGAATCAAAAGGGTCGTCCGAGCGAGCTGCACGGCGACAGGCCTCCCGAACGCAAACGGGCAGAGTGATAACCAGCCTGACACGACCGCGCCCGCGGAGCCACTTGCGCGACCGGGCCAAATCGGCGCGGCCCGTGTCCAAGGCGGCTCCGTCGCAAGTCCGTGGTGGATGTGGCAGCGGCTTCCAAGCCGCGCCGAGCCTTCGTGAAAGAAATCTCGAGCGGAAATTCTCGCGCGAGCGTGCGGTTGCACGCGTGCCGGACGAACGCAAAGAATCAGGGGTCTTCTCGAGGAAGAGGTTCGGAATGCGCATCACCGTCGTTGCCGCGCTGGCCGCGCTGTCGTTGGGGCGCGCCGCATTCGCCGAGGCGGGCCCGACCGATGAGCAGGCGGCCCAGCCTCCCGAGGCCGAGCCCGAGGGCCTGCCGCCGCCTCCCGAGGCCCAGCCGACGCCGCCGCCCGATGCGCCCACCGCAGTGGCCGCGCCCGCCGAGGCCGGTCCCGCCGCGCCCGCGACCGGCCAGTGGGTCTACACCGGCCAGTACGGCTGGGTGTGGATGCCGTACGGCCAGCAGTACACCTACGTTCCCGCGGACACGCAGCTCTATCCGTACTCGTACGTCTACTACCCGGTGTACGGCTGGCGCTGGGTGGTCGCGCCGTGGGTGTACGGCTGGGGACCGGCGCCGTACTGGGGCGCGTGGGGACCGCGGTACTACGTCTGGTACTCGCGCCCGTGGTTCCACCGCGGCGGCTACTACGGCTGGGGCGGCTACCACGGCTGGGGCGAGTACCGCGGCTGGGTGGGCCCGCGAAGCTGGGGCCGCGAGGGCTGGTCCGGCGCGCCCGCGTACTACCACGCCGCCGTGCCCGTCGCCGGTGCGCCCGGCGTGCACGGCGCAGCGGCCGTGGAGCCGTCGAACGTCGCGCCGCAAGCGCCGCACAGCAACATGCCCGTGGGCAAGCCCGAGCCGCCGCACCCCGTGCCGGTGCGCACCCTGACGCCGTCGGAGCCGATCTATCGCCACGATCCCGTTCCGCCGCAGGAGCTCGCGCCCAAGCGCGGCGGGCAGGTGGCGCACGGTCAGCCGGTCCGGCAGGCGACGCACGTGTTCAAGCCGCACCCCGCGGCGCCGCACGTGAAGACGCGGCGTCACTGAGCCAGCATCGCTGAGGTCGCCTGCCCGACGCCGCCCTCCTGCGCGGCGACGGCGATGCTTATTGCTTCCCGAGCGCGCGCCTCGGGAGCGACGTGTCGAGTTCCGAGCCATTCGCCACCGCAGCCCTGCTCACAGCGCTCGGGGCGCTCATCTCCGTGGCGGTGCTGGCGAGCAACGCCTCGCGGCGGTTCGGCTTGCCGGTCGCGCTGCTCTTCCTCGCGCTGGGCATGGTGGCCGGCGCCGAGGGGCTCGTGCGCTACCAGCTCGTGGACTACCCGCTCGCCTTCCGGCTGGGGAACACGGCGCTGGCGCTCATCCTCTTCGACGGCGGGCTGAACACCGCGCGCGCGTCGCTGCGCGAGGCGATTCGACCCGCTGTCGTGCTCGCGACGCTCGGGGTGGTGGGCACGGCCTGGCTGGTGGGCCTGGTGGCGCACGGCGTGGGCCTGCCGTGGATGGAGGCGCTGCTGGTGGGCGCGGTGGTGTCCTCCACCGACGCGGCGGCGGTCTTCTCGGTGCTGCGCTCGAGTGGGGTGCAGCTCAAGCGGCGCGTGGCGGTGACGCTGGAGCTCGAGTCGGGCCTCAACGACCCGGTGGCGGTGATCCTCACGCTGGCCGTGACCAGCAGCCTCACGACCGGTATGCCGCTGACGTGGCACCTGATTCCGGAGGCGCTGCTCCAGCTCGCGGTCGGAGGGGCGCTGGGCTTCGCGCTCGGCTGGGGCGCGGCGTGGCTCCTGCGTCGCGTGCACCTGCCCGCGGGCGGGCTCTATCCGGTGTTCACGCTCGCGGTGGCGCTGCTCGCGTTCGGCCTGCCCACGCTCGCAGGCGGAAGCGGCATCGTGGCCGTGTACGTGGCGGGACAGGTGATCGGCAACCAGGTGGTGCGCTACCGCAGCGGGCTCCTGCGCGTGCACGACGCGCTCGCCTGGCTGGCCCAGGTGCTGATGTTCCTGGTGCTTGGCCTGCTCGTCTCGCCCGGTGAGCTCGCGACCGCGGCGGTGCCCGGGCTGGCCATCGGGCTCTTCCTCACGCTCATCGCGCGGCCCGCGGTGGTCTGGGCGGCGCTGGCGTTCTTCCGCTATCCGCCGCGGGAGATCGCCTACGTGGGCTGGGTGGGCTTGCGCGGCGCCGTGCCCATCATCCTCGCGACCTTTCCCATCCTGGAGCACGCGCCAGACGCGCTTCGCATCTTCGAGCTGGCGTTCTTCGTGGTGGTGCTCAACGCCATCTTCCCGGGGATGGCCGTGCCCTGGCTGACGCGGGCGCTCGGGCTCGTGTCGCGCGCGCCGCCGCCGCCACCTGCGGACCTCGAGATGTCCTCCACGCTGCTCCTTCGCGGCGAGGTGGTGACCTTCTTCATCTCCAAGGCCTCCGCGGCCTGCGATGCCACGCTCGCGGACCTGCCGTTTCCCGAGCACGCCGCGGCGATGGTGGTGGTGCGCGGGAGCGAGCTCGTGGCGCCGCGAGGGAACGTGGCGCTGAAAGCGGGCGATCACCTGTTCGTGGTGTGCCAGGCCGAGGATCGGCCGCTGCTGGAGCTCATCTTCGGCGAGCCCGAGCCGGAGTGACGCGTTAACCGATTGGTTTCATGCCCCGCGCGTGAGCTCGGCGGCCAGGAAGCGGCCGGCCTCCGCGAGCCCCGCTTCGGCGCGCGCCCGGCCCGCGTCGCTCTCCATCAATCGCCGGGCCGAGTCGCCGGCCGTGCCCGCAGCGATGTCCACGCTCACGAAGAACGCAGCCAGCGACGGTGTCACCTCGGCCTTGCGACCTTGCCGATAGGGCCGCTCCTTCAGCGTCTCGAAGATCTTCTCCAGCGTGCGATCGGCGTCGAAGCGCTTGGCCTTCTCCTCGAGCGAGCGCCAGGTGGCATCGAGCAGGTCCTCGAGCAACGCGCCCTGCAGCGCGCGCTCCAACCGCTCGCGCGCCTCCTCGTCGTCGACGCCGTGCGCCTGGGCGAAGCCGGGCACGAGCTTGGCCGCCAGGACCTTCGTCGTCGCGAGGTGAGCCAGCCGGGGCGGGTAGCGCATGGCACGTGCTCCTTGGGGCGCGTAGATTCCGCGCCATGCCGCCGGCGCGCAACCCAGGCTACCGCTATCGCCTCCAGCTCGGGGCAGAAGCGCGCGGCCAGCGTGCGCTGGGCTACCTCGCGGCGCGCTTCGATCACTCCACGCCCGAGACCTGGGCCGAGCGCTTTGCCGCGGGCGAGGTGGAGCTCGACGGCAATCGCGCAGAAGCCGCGACGCCGCTCGTGCCAGGTCAATGGCTCGTCTGGAACCGGCCGCCGTGGGACGAGCCCGAGGTGCCGCTGCGCTTCGACGTGATCCACGAAGACACCGAGCTCCTCATCGTCGCCAAACCCTCGGGATTGCCCACGGCGCCCGCGGGCGGGTTCTTCGCGCACACGCTGCTCACGCTGGTGCAGGCGCGCGACCCCGGGTGGGCGCCGATGCACCGGCTCGGACGCGGCACGAGTGGATTGGTGATCTTCGCGCGCACGCCCGAGGCGCGCTCGCACGTGCAGGCGCAGCTTCGGACGCGCGAGCTCGAGAAGCGCTACCTGGCGCTGGCGCGCGGCGAGCTCGTGCCGCAGGTCATCGATGCGCCGATTGGTCCCGTGCAGCACCCGCGGCTGGGCGAGGTCTTCGCGTCGAGCGCGACCGGGCGCGCGTCGCAGTCGATCGTCGAGCGCGTGTGGCCGCGGGGTTCGAACACGCTCGCCGAGGTGCGCATCGTGACCGGCCGGCCCCACCAGATCCGGATCCACCTCGCGTTCGCGGGGCATCCACTCGTGGGCGATCCGCTCTACGCGAATGGCGGCGTGCCCCTACCCGAGCTGCCGGCGCTGCCAGGCGATCTCGGCTACGCGCTGCACGCGTGGCGCGTGGCGCTCACGCACCCGCGCGACGGTCGGAGGCTGGAGCTCGAAGCGCCGCCGCCCCCGCTACTCGCGATGTAAACCAATTGGTTAAGGACACTTGCTCGCCATCGGCGGCAGGTCGTGCCACCACGGCGGCGTGGGCGGGTCGTCGGTGGGCTCGATGGGCTCGCCCAGCTTCGGCGTGAGCAGCTTCACGTGGTCGGCCACGGCGTCGACGTAGGCCTCTTCCACCGGCTGCGACCACGGATGCAGCGCCAGGTTGAACGTGCCCCAGTGGATGGGCAGCAGCCGCGGCGAGCTCAGCATCTGAGTGGCCTTGAGCGCGTTGCGCGGCCCGAGGTGGATGTCGCTCCACGAGGGATCCCACTGGCCGATCTCGATCATCGCGAGATCGAATGGACCAAACTTCTGCGCGATGTCGGTGAAGAAGTGGGTCATGCCGGTGTCGCCACTGAAGAACACGCGGTGCTTGGGCCCGACGATCGTCCACGAGGTCCACAGCGTGGGATCGCGGGCGGCGAGCCGTCCGGAGAAGTGCCGCGAAGGCGTGGACACGAGCTGCACGCCGCCCGGCAGCGTCGCCGCTTCCCACCAGATGTGCTCCGCGATCTGCGACTCCTTCACGCCCCAGCGCCGCAAGTGCGCGCCCACGCCGAGCCCGACGTGAAACGTCACGCCCGTCGCGGCCAGCGCCTTCACCGTGGCCATGTCGAGGTGGTCGTAGTGATCGTGCGAGATGACCACGGCGTCGAGCTTGGGCAGCTTCTCCAGCGCAAGCGGCGGCGGATGGAAGCGCTTGGGCCCCGCGATGGACGACGGCGAGGCGCGCTCGCTCCACTGCGGATCGGTGAGCACGGTGACGCCGTCGAGCTCGATGAGCGTCGTGGAGTGTCCGAGCCAGGTGACGCGGAAACCAGAATGCGGCGGCGTCGCGAGCGTGGGCGAAGGATCGACGAGGGGCAGGGGGCAGATCGGCTCGCGCATCTCGTCGCCGAGCAAGAAGTGGCCGATGGCCTTGCCCACGCCCTTGCGGACCTTCAAGCCGGTGGGCTCTTCATTCACGAACGAGCCGTCGTGGTACGCGGGCGAGCGCGCGAGCGCCGTGGGATCCGGCGTGCCGCCGAAGGCCTCGAACGCCGAGGTCGACGCGCAGGTGGCCAAGAAGAGCACCGCGGCCAGCGACGAGAGCACCAGCCCGCTGCGACGCACGAATCGTCTCATGGCGCCCGTCCCGGGCGCGTGCCCACGAAGATCACGTGTCTAGCGCCTGCGGGCTGCATGCGCGCGTCGAAGCCGGATTCATGCATCTTCTTCACAAAGGCGGGCACCGGCGCCGCCGACCAGAGCGCGAGCCGTCCGCCAGGCCGCAGCGAAGCGCGGAGCTTCTCGAGCCCGCGCTTCGAATAGAGCGCTTCGTTCGATTGGATGGTGAGCGCCGTGGGCCCGTTGTCCACGTCGAGGAGGATGGCGTCGAACGCGTCCGGCGAGAGCAGCGTGCGCACGTCGCCCTCGACGACGATCACCCGCTTGTCGCGCAGCGGTCCGTGCGCGAGCGCAGCGAGGGGGCCGCGATTCCAATTCACCAGCGCAGGGACGAGCTCGGCCACGGTAACGCGCGCGTTCGGGCCGAGCTTGTCGAGGGTGGCGCGCAACGTGAAGCCCATGCCCAGGCCGCCCACGAGCACGTCCTTCGGCGACGGCTTGCGGCCGCTGAGCGCCACGCTCGCGAGCTGATCCTCGGAGCCATGGCTGCGGCTGGTCATGAGCACCTGGCCGGCGGCGCGGATGGCGAACTCGTCGCCGCGCTGCTGCAGGGTGAGCTCGGCGCCGTCGGGCGTCCTCGCCGAGTCGAGCGTGAGCCAGGGCTTCATCGCTTGAGCCGCGAGAGCTCGCGGTCGAGTGCGTTGGCGAAGCTTTGCTTGTCGCGGGAATCGAACGAGCGCGGGCCGCCGGTGGCCACGCCGCTGTCGCGCAGGTCCTTCATGAGATCGCGCACGGCGAGGCGCTCGCGGACGTTGTCCTCGTCGTAGCGATCGCCGCGCGGATCCAGCGCTGGCACGCCCTTGGCCACCAGCGCTGCCGCGAGCGGAATGTCGGCGGTGATCGCGAGGTCGCCCGGCTCGGCGTGCTGCACGAGGTAGCCGTCGGCGACGTCGAGGCCCTTGCCCACGCGCACGCTGGAGACGAACGCCGAGCGGGGCACGTTGAGATCCGAGTTCGCGACGAGCACGGCCGGAATCTGGAGACGCTCCGCCGCGCGAAAGACCAGCTCCTTCACATCGCGCGGGCAAGCGTCGGCGTCGACCCAGATCTTCATGGCGTCGGCGGCGGTCCGCGCCTGCGCCGCCGGCGACGGTGGTTCGAATTCGACGGTCCGTTCGGATTCGGCTCAGGGGGATTCTGCGGCGTTGCGCCCTGGGGTCGCGGCGCCACGAAGACATTCGCGCGCTGCGGATTGGGATTCTGTGCGTGCGGCCGATTCACGTTCTGCACGTTCGCGCGCTGCGGATTTGGATTCTGTCCGTGTGGGCGACTCACGTTCTGCACGTGCGGTCGCTGCGGATTGGGATTCTGTCCGTGCGGTCGATTCACGGTTTGCACGTGCGGCCGCTGCGGACTGGGATTCTGTGCGTGCGGCCGCTGCGCGTGCTGATTCTGTCCGTGCGGCCGCTGCGCGTGCCGATTCTGTCCGTGCGGCCGCTGGGGATTCGGATTCTGTCCGTGCGGCCGCTGGGGATTCG